>NZ_JCALDY010000022.1:0-80762 GCF_059813095.1 Mycobacterium sp. NGS22 | reverse complement strand
GCGCGCCGAAGCCGACCTGGTTGTCGCCGGTGAGCCCGAAGCCGATGTTGCCGTTACCGGTGTTGCCGAAGCCGACGTTGCCATTACCGGTGTTGCCGAAGCCGAAGTTGTCGGCGCCGATGTTGGCGAAACCGAAGTTTCGCAGGCCTGCGGTCAGCCCCGGCCCGATGTTGGCGAAGCCGAGATTGCCGGTTCCGACGTTGCCGAACCCGAAGTTGTTGTCACCGAGGTTCCCGAAACCGATGATCCCGCTGCCGATGTTCCCGGCACCGAGGATGTAGTTGCCGATGTTGCCGCTGCCGAGGTTCAGGTTGCCGACGTTGGCGGTACCGATGCTGCCGTAACCCGCATTGGCGAAGCCCACGTTGAAGTTCGACTCCACCGAGCTCTGCAACAAACCCAGGAAGTTCGCCGGCTGCAGGAACGGTGTCAGTCCGGCTGCGACGGCCGAGGCTCCGGCGTGGTAGGCCGCCATGGCCGACACGTCGAGTGCCCACATCTCTTCGTACAGCGACTCCATCGCCGCGATGGCGGGGGCGTTCTGCCCGAAGATGTTGGACATGACCAGTGACACCAGCTGATTGCGGTTCGCCGAGACCAGTTCCGGAATCACCATGGCGGCTCGGACCGCCTCGAATTCGCCGACCAGCGTCGAGGCCTGGGTGGCCGCCTGCGTAGCCTGGCTGGCCGCCGCCGCCAGCCAACTTGCGTACGGGGCCGCGACGGCCGCCATGGCTTGCGATGCCGCGCCTTGCCATGCACCACCGGTCAGCCCGGCCGTGACGGTCTCGAAAGCGCCCGCCGCCGTTGCCAATTCGTCTGCAAGCCCACCCCAAGCCGCCGCTGCCGCCAACATCGGCTGGGCGCCCGCACCGGCGTGGATCAAAGCCGAGTTGATCTCCGGTGGCAGCACAAAGAAGCTCATCGCTCTACCTCTCTCTGGTGGCATCGCGCCACGGACAGCCATCTACAACCGGCGTGATTCCCGACCCACAACCGTCAGCAAGGTGATCTGGTAGCGCACAAGTTACGCGGAGACACAGGTGGTAAACCGTCGGATTTATCAAAACGCGATCTAACCGTTATCAAAATGTGATAAACCAACAGGCCATTTGACAGTTTACTTTACAAAGCGTTTTTGGAGCATTGGTTCCGCGTCCGGTGTCAACCGACGCAGGGCCTCTACCAGCCCGGAGTCACGAAGCCCCAACGGAATTCGCCCGCGCTCGGCGGCACACTGACGCTGCTGGAGTTTGCCCTCGAATGCACCGCTTGATGCACGACATATGCGCCTCAAAAACTTCACAAATAAAAGAATTCAAATGCCGTGGCGCAATTTCCGAGCGTAGACGGCCCAGGACATCACCCGAATGCCGATGCCCGAATCTGCAGCCTACGACGCCAGGCCGGTGACCGAGGTGGAAGCGCGCAACTCACCCACCTCGGCCGTCCGATGAGCTGTTGTTCCGCGCCGGGTGACCCCGGCCGTGGCGTCCTATGGCGGAGATTCCGGTGCTCCTGACGCTAGTTTCCGCCCCCAAATTAGGGGGTATGCGACCCGAGCACATTTGCAGACAACAGTGAAGATTGGTGAGTCTGATGAGATCTGAAGCCAGGACGGCGTTTGCGGTCTTCGGCGGCGGCGCCATGCTCGTCATGGCCGTGGCCTGCGGCGGCGGCGACAACAAGTCGCCCAGCAGCAGCACCACTCCGTCAACGCCGGCGACATCGACGAGCGCTCCCGCCAATTCGGAGACCTCACCCGCTCCGAGCGGCACCGGCGGACCCGGTGGTGGCGGCGGCAGCGTGCCCGGTGGCCCGAGCGGCGGGGGCGGACCCGGTGGTGGCGGCGGCAGCGTGCCCGGTGGCCCGAGCGGCGGCGGCGGACCCGGCGGCGGCGGCGGTGGCGTACCCGGTGGCCCGACCGGCGGCGGCGGACCCGGTGGCGGCGGTGGCACTATTCCCGGCGTCGGCGGTGGCGGCGGCGGACCGGGCGGTGGCGGCGGCTGCGTCGGCAACATCTGCGGCGGCTTTCCGTGATCGACCGCTCACATTGATATCGGCGGACGAGATGTCGACCGACAAGGACCGGGGGTGACCCCGGTCCTTGTTTGTTCCGGCCCCGGGACCAGTGGGACTGTTCCGGCGGGCGTCCTCGCCGGGCTAGGGTTCGGTCAGCGTCGATCGCAAGGGAGCCCCGATGGCGAAGCTCAGGTTCGGATATTTCATCGCACCATTCCACCGCGCCGGCACCAACCCGACGCTCGCTCTGCAGCGTGATCTGGAGTTCGTCGAACATCTCGACGCCCTGGGATTCGACGAGGCATGGATCGGCGAGCACCACTCGGCCGGAAGCGAAATCATCAGTTCCCCAGAGATATTCATCGGGGCGGCGGCTCAGCGGGCCAAGCGGATTCGATTCGGCACCGGTGTCATCTCGCTGTCCTACCACAACCCGCTGTGGGTGGCGGACCGGCTGATGCTGCTCGATCACCTCACCCACGGCCGCATCATCGGCGGGGTCGGTCCCGGATCACTGCCCACCGACTCGTCCATGATCGGGCTGACGCCCACCGACACCCGCGAGTTGCTCGAGACCAACCTCGACATCGTGGTCCGGCTGCTGGCGGGGGAGACGGTCAGCGCCAAGACCGCCACCCACCAATTGTTCGACGCCCGGCTGCAACTCGCCCCCTACTCAGACGGTGGGATTCCGCTGGCGGTCGCCGCGGTCGCGTCGCCGACGGGAGCGCGACTGGCCGGCAAGCACGGCATCGGGTTGCTGTCCATCGGCGCGACACTGGTCGTCGAGGGCTTCGACGCGCTGGCCTACCACTGGGGCATCGTCGAGGAGCGTGCGGCGAAATTCGGCACCCGCGTCGACCGCAGCAACTGGACTCTGGTGGGGCCCATGCACATCGCCGAAACCGACGAACAAGCCCGCGCCGACGTGAAATTCGGCATCGAACCCTGGTTCCGCTATTTCCAGAAAGTGGCCGCCTTCCCGCAGATGACGATGCCGGGGGACCGGCTCGACGAGATGATCGACATGATCAACGAGAACGGCGCCGGGGTGATCGGCACCCCCGAACGTGCCCGGGAACAGGTCCAGCGGTTGTGGGATCAATCCGGTGGTTTCGGCTGCATGCTGCAGATGGGCCACGAGTGGGCCAATCCGGCCGCGACCAGACGCTCGGCCGAGCTGTTCGCCGCGGAAGTGATGCCGCACTTCCAGGGACAGGCCGAACCCACGTTGGCAGCCGCGGAACGCGCCGGCCAGATGCGTGAGGGACTGGCTCAGACGCAGTTGCAGGCCATCGAGCACATGACCAAGAAATACCAGGACGAGGTCGGAGCTCAGTAACTGCGAAAAGCGTTGTCCGCCAAGGCTACCGGGTAGGCGATTCGCGCTCGGCCGCCTTCACCAACTTGCCCGCGAAGTACTTGACCGCGCCGCCCATCGCGGCACGCGCGGCCGCGCCGGTCCCGCGCCCCTTCTCGGTGAACGACCCGCCCCAGTAGATATTGGTGCCGCCCGTCTGGGTCGGGGTCAGGACCACCTCGGCGACGTAATCGGTGACCGGCTGCCGGGATCCCACCAGCTTGTAGACGTGCCGGTAGTCCTGTTCGTACTCGACGGTTTCCTCCTGCACGAACACCGGCCACATGCCGAGCTTGCGGATGGCTCCGACCCCACCCGGGGCGGGGTCGCCCTGCCGCACCCAACTGGAGGTCATGACGACGGGCTTTGCCCAGGACGACCAGTTGCCACCGTCGGTCACCAGCCGGAACACAGTTGCGGGGGGTGCACTGGTGGTCTTGTTGACCTCGAATGTGAACTTGCGACCCGACATGTCAAACTCCCCGTCTCGATGAATGTCGCCGTGTACCCTACCGCGCGGCCGGTAGGCGACCCCGGGCCGGACCTTCGCAACGGAAGTGATTCCGTGCGGCCGCCGGCAGGGGCATACTCACCATGTGCCGAAAGCCGACGACGTCACCGAGTTGGCCACCCTCACCAAGGCCGACGTCGCAGCGGCGCTGAACGTGCTGAAGCCGTTGCGAAAGTTGATCAAGCCCAAGGTATATGGCATTGACAACGTGCCGACCGAACGCGCGTTGCTGGTAGGCAATCACAACACGCTCGGCATCGTCGATGCGCCGTTGCTGGCGGCTGAACTGTGGGAGCGGGACAGATTGGTCCGCTCCCTCGGTGACCACGCCCACTTCAAAGTTCCCGGCTGGGGGGACGGGCTGAAGAGAATGGGCGTGGTCGACGGCACCCGGGAGAATGCCGCCGAATTGATGCGACGCGGTGAACTCGTGATGGTGTTCCCCGGCGGTGGCCGTGAAGTCAACAAGCGCAAGAATGAACGCTACAAGTTGGTCTGGAAGAACCGACTCGGGTTCGCGCGCTTGGCGATTCGATTCGGTTACCCGATCGTGCCGTTCGCCTCGGTGGGCGCCGAACACGGCATCGACATCGTGCTGGACAACCAATCCCCGCTGTTGGCGCCGGTGCAGTTCCTGGCCGAGAAGCTGCTGGGGGTTTCTGACGCGCCGCCGCTGGTGCGTGGCGTGGGCCTGACGCCGCTGCCGCGTCCCGAACGGCAGTACTACTGGTTCGGCGAGCCGATCGGCACCGCTGAATTCCAGGGTCAGGAAGATGACGACAACGCTGCCCGCAAGGTGCGCGAACGTACCGCCGCAGCAATCGAGGACGGTATCGAACTGATGCTCGCCGAACGCGAAGCCGACCCGAACCGCTCCGTGGTCGGGCGGCTACTGCGCACCGATGCCTGACCAGTCAGCGAATGGATGAGATTGCCCGACAACCGATGTCGATGACGAATAGGTTCTCTCGCTGCCGGTGCGGCGCGGCGTGGCTGATCTCGGTGCTGGTGATCGCCGGTTGCAGTAATGCCCATGACGCGCCCGTCTCGGGGACCGGCACCGCGACCACGACAGTCTCCGGCGCCCAGGCCGGTAACAGCCAGCACGTGCTGGACTCCGCGGTCGAAGCCGACGGGCCGGGCTGTTCGGCCGCGGTGGGCACCGAGGGTCGTATCGCCTGGACCGGCGTCGCGGGTCTGGCCGACTTGAGCAACAAGACCAAGATCACTGCGGACACGGTCTTCGACATCGCTTCGGTGTCCAAGCAGTTCACCGCCACGTCGATTCTGTTGCTGTCCGAGGCGGGCAGACTCACGCTGGACGATCGGCTGTCGCAGCACCTGCCCGAGATGCCGCCGTGGGCCGCAAGCGTCAGCCTGGCCCAGTTGATGCATCACACCAGCGGGATCCCCGACTACTCGAACCTGCTTCAGGAGCAAGGATTCAGCTACACCGACCGCACCACCGAAGCACAGGCGCTGCAGGCGCTGGTGTCGGCGCCGGAGTTGAGCTTCAGGCCCGGTGCGCGTTACGAGTACAACAACTCCAACTACCTGTTGCTCGGCGAGATCGTGCGCCGCGTCTCGGGTCGTGCGCTCGCGGACTTCATCGGCGCCGAGATCTTTCGTCCGCTCGGCCTGAACATGGCGCTCGAGCCCGTCGCCAAGGTTCCGAACAAGGCTGTGGCGTACACCAAGTCAGACGACTACCAAGTCGTGGACTTCAAATGGGAACAGGTAGGCGACGGCGGCATCCAGACCACACCCGGCCAGTTGGTTCGGTGGGCCGACAACTATCGAACCGGCAAGGTCGGCGGTCCACAGCTGCTCGACGCGCAGCTGGCCGGGGCGGTGGAGACCGAGCCGGGCGGCGGCGACCGCTACGGCGCCGGGATCCAGTCACTTGCCAACGGCATGCTCGATCATCCCGGGGTTTGGGCCGGCTTCGTCACCGCGTTCCGCATCAGCAGTGACCGTCGCACGGCCGTGGCCGTCAGCTGCAACGTCGACAATCAGGACCCCGGGGCCATGATCGACGCGCTGGGCAGCATCTGGATGCCGGGCTAGCAAGCTGCCATCATTCACGGTATGGCGCAACCGTCGATTCTCACCAGCGACAATGGTTTACCTTCCGGCGTGCAGGGCGCGTGTGATTCCCGCTTCCTGAATGTGACCCGTGCGTTCGCCGGGTTGTATCCCGGGCGCAAGTTCGGCGGCGGGGCTCTGTCGGTGTTCGTCGACGGCCGACAGGTGGTCGACGTATGGACGGGCTATTCGGACCGCAAGGGCGACGTGCCGTGGACCGCCGACACCGGCGCCATGGTGTTTTCGGCGACAAAAGGCTTGGCCGCCACCATCATTCACCTTCTCGTCGATCGCGGTCTGCTGTCCTACGATGCGCCGGTCGCCGACTACTGGCCCGAGTTCGCGGCCAACGGCAAGTCCGAGATCACCGTCAGCGACGTCTTGCGGCACCGCGCCGGTCTGTCGCACCTCAAGGGCGTCGACAAGGACACGATCATGGACCACCTGCTCATGGAGCAGCGTCTGGCGGCGGCCCCGGTGGACCGCGCGCACGGCAAGATGGCCTACCACGCGATCACCTACGGCTGGTTGCTCTCCGGTCTGGCCCGCGCGGCCACCGACAAAGGCATGCGCGAACTGTTCCGAGAGGAACTCGCCCGCCCACTGAACACCGACGGGTTGCACCTCGGCCGGCCACCGGCCGAGTGTCCGACCAAGGCCGCGCAGACGCTGCTGCCCCAGGCCAAGATCCCGACCCCGCTGCTGGACTTCATCGCTCCCAAGGTCGCGGGGCTGTCCTTCTCCGGGCTGCTCGGCTCGATTTATTTTCCCGGCATCATGTCGATGCTGCAGGACGACATGCCGTTTTTGGATGGCGAGCTGCCAGCGGTCAACGGCGTGGTGACCGCACGCGCGCTGGCGAAGACGTACGCGGTGCTGGCCAACGACGGCGTCATCGACGGCACCCGGGTGCTGTCGTCGGAGGCGGTATCCGGGATGAAGGGCAAGGCCGAGTTGTGGCCGGACCTGAACCTGGGTCTGCCCTTCACCTACCACCAGGGTTACCAATCATCGCCTGTCCCAGGGTTTTTGGAAGGCTACGGTCACATCGGTCTGGGCGGGACGGTCGGCTGGGCGGATCCGGAGTCCGGCAGCTCGTTCGGCTACGTGCACAACCGCCTGCTCACGCTGCTGTTGTTCGACGTCGGGTCTTTCGCGGGGTTGGCTCCGCTGCTGACCAACGCCGTCAACGCAGTGCGCAATGACGAACCGCTACAGGTTCCGCAATTCGGGGCGGGCTACCACGACTCCGGCGAGCACGAGCCGGCGGCGGGGGAGTAGCCCAGCGAGCGGTTTATAGACTGCGGTCATGGAAGGCGGTGCCCGGCAGGAGCCAGCAGTGCCCGACGGCCTGCTCGAGATCGAGGATTGCCTGGACGCCGACGGGAACATCGCGTTGCCCCCGGACACGACGCTGATCTCGCTGATCGACCGCAATATCCGCCACGTCGGCAACGAGGTCGCCTACCGTTTCCTGGACTATGGGCGCCCGGGCGAAGCACACGCCGAGGACGTGACCTGGGCGCAGTTCGGGGTTCGGCTGCGCGCCGTCGCCGCACACATCCAGCAGCACGCCGGGCCCGGTGACCGGGTCGCGATACTGGCGTCGCAGAGCATCGACTGGGTCGTCGGCTACTACGCCGCGATCAAGGCGGGCACCATCGCGGTGCCGCTGTTCGCTCCCGAGCTGCCCGGCCACGCTGAACGTCTGCAAACCGCGCTTCTCGACTCGAAACCGACCGTCGTCCTCACCACGACCGCGGCCAAGGACGCCGTCGAGAGCTTCCTGAAAACCGTTGCCGGGCTTGCCGAGCCGCGGGTACTGGTCATCGACCAGATCCCCGACGGGAGCCAGGACCTGTTCGTCCCCGTGGCGCTGGACATGGACGCGGTGTCCTACCTGCAGTACACCTCCGGTGCGACCCGGCCGCCCGTGGGCGTGGAGATCACCCACCGGGCGGTGGCGACCAACCTGACCCAGATGATCCTGTCGATCGACCTGCTCAACCGGAACACCCATGGCGTGAGCTGGTTGCCGCTCTACCACGACATGGGCCTGTCGATGATCGGCTTTCCCACCGTCTACGGGGGCCACACCACGCTGATGTCACCCACGGCGTTCGTGCGCCGGCCGCAACGCTGGATCCAGGCACTGTCGGACGGCTCGCGGACCGACCGTGTGGTCACCGCGGCGCCCAACTTCGCCTACGAATGGGCGGCGCAGCGCGGTCTGCCCGGCGCCGGGCACGACATCGACCTCGGAAACGTCGTGCTGATCATCGGCTCCGAGCCGGTCAGCGTCGACGCGGTGCGGACCTTCGAGAAGGCGTTCACCCCATATGGGTTGCCGCGCACCGCATTCAAACCTTCCTACGGTATCGCCGAGGCGACGCTGATGATCGCAACCATCGACCACGCCGCCGAGACCTCGGTGATCTATCTGGACCGAGAGCAACTCGGTGCGGGGCGCGCGGTCCGGGTGCCCCCGGATGCGGCCAACGCCGTCGCGCAGGTGTCGTGCGGCCAGGTGGCCCGCAGTCTGTGGCTCGTCATCGTCGACCCGCAAACCGGTTGCGAACTGCCCGACGGTCAGGTCGGCGAGCCGTGGCTGCAGGGCGACAACGTGGGACGCGGTTATTGGGGACGTCCGGAGGAGACGCGTGCGACGTTCGGCGCCAAGCTGAAGTCGACCCTCCCGGTAGGCAGCCATGCCACTGGATCCGATGTCGACGGCAACTGGCTGCGCACCGGCGACCTGGCCGTCTACCTCGACGGCGAGCTCTACGTCACCGGCCGGATCGCCGATCTGGTGACCGTCGACGGTCGCAACCACTACCCGCAGGACATCGAGGCCACCGTGGCCGAGGCGTCGCCGATGGTGCGACGGGGATACGTGACGGTGTTCCTCGGGCCGGACGGTTTGGTGGTCATCGCCGAACGCGCCACCGGCACCAGCCGCGCCGACCCGGCACCCGCGATGGACGCCATCCG
The DNA here is from genome assembly GCF_059813095.1 of Mycobacterium sp. NGS22. Lineage (NCBI taxonomy): Bacteria > Bacillati > Actinomycetota > Actinomycetes > Mycobacteriales > Mycobacteriaceae > Mycobacterium > Mycobacterium sp. NGS22. The sequence goes on along the minus strand of NZ_JCALDY010000022.1, from coordinate 71,793 downwards.
CGCCGCGGTGTCCAGCCGGCACGGCCTGCCGGTCGCCGACGTGCGTTTCCTGCCGGCCGGTGCCATCCCGCGAACCACCAGCGGCAAGCTGGCCCGCGTCGCGTGCCGTGCGCAATATCTGGACGGCACCCTGATCCGGTGAGCGCCACCCCGTCTGCCGACGAACCCGACCGGGCCCCGGAACTGGTGGGGTACCCGGTCACACCGCCGCCGCTGGTGCGTCCGGTCACCTTCGACCAATACTGGAGCGAACTGACCTTCATCCACTGGCCGGTGGCGCCCGAGGGCATCACGCACCTGTACCCACCCGGGACCCGTCCCGACGTCTTCGCCGACGGATGGACTTACGTCGGCCTGGTTCCGTTCACCATGACCAGCACCAAATTGGGTGCAGCACTACCGCTTCCGTATCTCGGGTCGTTCCACGAGACGAACGTGCGGTTGTATTCGGTCGACGACGCCGGACGCCACGGGGTGCTGTTCCGGTCACTGGAAACCGAGCGACTGGCGGTGGTGCCGGTGACCCGGGTCGGTCTCGGGGTGCCCTACACGTGGGCCAAGATGCGAATCACCCGCTCGGACAACCGGATCACCTACACCAGCGTCCGGCGCTGGCCGCGGCGCGGGCTGCGCTGCCTGGTGACAGTCGATGTGGGCGACGTGATCGAACCGACGCCGCTGCAGGTGTGGCTCACTGCCCGCTGGGGCGCGCACACCCGCAAGGCGGGCCGAACCTGGTGGCTGCCGAACGATCACGTGCAATGGCCGCTGCAGGCCGTGCAGATCGTGGAATTGCACGACGAGCTGGTGGCGGCGGCCGGGGTCCAGCCCGCAGGAGACCCTCTGCCTGCGATGTTTTCCCGCGGTGTGCGAACGCAATTCGGCAAACCCTGCATCGTTCAGTAACTCAGCACGTGGAAATGTCCCCGGGGACAGCGACCTTCGACGCCGCTGAAGGGCTCGTCGTCGAATTCCCGCCAGTCCCAGTGCACACCGCAGTAGCACGCCGGGCAGTCGGGGCAGTGAAAGGGGGCATACGCGTGGCCCATTCGATACAGCGCCGCGGCGTCGCCGTCGGCGATTGCGTAGCCGAGCCATTCGAACCGCTCACTCGACACCGGCTGCGTGATGACGCCGAAGAACGTCTGCACCAACAACGCGGCTTGTTGCGCGGGCCGTTGCAGCACGTCCAGTTCGGCCAGCGCCTGCAAGGTGGACCCCGGTTCGTCCCCGACCGCGTCGGCAGGAGTCAGGAACTTGACCCGGCCGGCCAGGTTGCCGCAGACCGCGCAACTGAACCGGGCTTCGTCGGGCTCAGGGGCAGGCGTAGCCATCATCTCCCGCCCGTCCATGGGCTCTAGTGTGTCCGGTATGGGCAAGTTCGCCAAAGCAGAGATCGAGCAAGCCGTCCGCAACTACACGACCGTCGTCGAAGGCTGCTCGGCGTCGGGCGACTGGCGTCCGTTCGCGGATCTGTTCACCGAGGATGTCGTCTACATCGAGCATCACTACGGGACTTTCCACGGCCGCGAGGAGGTGCGCGACTGGATCGTGGCCGTGATGGCGCCGTTCCCGCACATGCGGTTTCCCGCCGGCTGGACCGCCTACGACGAAGACAACGACGCCGTGGTCATCATGATCAAGAATCTGCTCGATCACCCCACCGACCCCGACGGCGAGCCGTTCTGGTTCCCCAACTGGACGCGGCTCGTCTATGCGGGTGACGGGTTGTTCTCCAGTGAGGAGGACATCTACAACCCGAACCGTGACGCCCCCGGCGCCGTCGGCGCCTGGCTGGAGGCCGGCGGCCGGTTCGCGTCCAAGAAGTTTCCGGAACCCCGGACTTAGACGCGGGCCAACGACCGCTTGCGCCGGCGCGTGCGCGCGACCTGCAGTGCGCGGTCCCACGCCAGCAGCGTCGCGGCCTTGAGGTTGGCGGGTGCGGCACTGTCCTTGGACAACAACGCCGTGGCCGCGGCTTTGGTCGTGACCGATGCCTTGGACATGTGGCCCGAGTCGAACGGCGGCTGCGGGTCGTATTCGAGCGCCAACTGGATCGCCTTGGCGCGCGCCTCGCCACTGATCTGGCCGGCCAGCCAGAGCCCGAGATCCAGACCCGCGGACACGCCTGCGCTGGTGATGATGTTGTTCTCGTGCACAATTCGTTCGTCGGCGACCGGCGTGACGCCGAACGCCTTCAGCGCGGGCAGGGTGATCCAGTGCGATGTCGCGCGCCGATCCTGAAGCAGGCCGGCGGCCGCCAGGATCACCGAACCGGAGCACACCGACGTGGTCCAGCTGGCAGTCTGGTGGGCCTGACGTAGCCAGCCGAGCAGCTTCTCGTCGCGTGCGTGCACCGGCGTCCCCGGACCGCCCGGCACCAGGATGACGTCGGGCGAAGGTGTTTCGGCCAGCGTGTGGGTGGCACCGATCACCAGCACGCCGGAATCGGCGGTGACCGGCCCGACCTCGTGCCAGACGAAGCGCACCTCAGCGTGCGGCAGTTGACGCAGCATCTCGTAGGGGCCGATCATGTCCAGCGCGGTGAATCCCGGGTAGGCCACGAAGGCGATCTGGGTCATGGGTGTTCTCCTTGGTTTCTCGAGCAGACGCTGGCGATCAGGCGAACGCCTTGCGGTACTGATCAGGTGGGATGCCGACGCGCCGAATGAAGTTGCGCCGCATGGTTTCCGCGGTGCCGAAGCCGCACCGCGACGCGATCGCCACGACGGTGTCGTCGGTTTCCTCGAGTTGCCGGCGCGCGGCCTCGGTGCGCACGCGTTCGACGTACTGCCCGGGCGCCTCCCCGACCTCTTCGGTGAACACCCGGGTGAAGTGCCGCGGGCTCATCGCCGCCCGCCGCGCCAACTCGTCGACGCTGTGCGAGCCACCCGGTTCGGACTCGATCGCCTCCTGCACATCCCGGATCGACGTCCGTTTGGCCCGCGGCATCCACACCGGTGCGGCGAACTGGGTCTGCCCGCCGGGACGCCGCAGATACAACACCAGCCAGCGGGCGACCGTCTGCGCCACCTCGGTGCCGTAATCGTCCTCCACCAGCGACAGCGCCAGGTCGATCCCGGCGGCGACGCCTGCGGCGGTCCAGATGCGTGCGCTGCTGCGGACGAAAATCGGGTCGGGATCGACCTCGATGTCCGGAAACTCAGCGGCCAACCGGTCGGCGAACGCCCAGTGCGTGGTCGCGCGATGCCCGTCCAGCAATCCGGCTTCGGCTGCCAGGAAGGCGCCCGTGCAGACCGTGACGATGCGGCGGGCGGTCCGGGCCACCGCTTTGATCCAGTCCAGAAACTCGGGGTTGGTCCGTGCAGCGTCGACGCCGCCGCCACCCGGCAGCACGACGGTATCGACCCGGTCGCGGGGATCGGGGAGCGGTGCGGCGGTGAAGCCCAATCCCGCGGCGGTGCTGATGGTTTGTCCCTCCAGCGATGCCACGAGAACGTCGTAGCCGCCCTGGGTCAGCAAAGATGCACCGGTGAACACTTCGTAGGGCCCGATCAGATCAAGCGCCTGCACTCCCGGGAAGCCGGCGATGACGACTTTTCGTGCCATGCGGACAGTCTTGGCCATGCGACACCATGGCGTCTACGTCGTGGTGCCCACGAATCAGGACATCAGGACCCGATCAAGGGCGGCATGGCGCTGCTTGGCAGACTGTGCACATGGCACAGATAACTTTGCGCGGAAATGCGATCAACACCGTCGGCGACCTTCCCGCCGTTGGATCCCCGGCCCCGGCATTCACCTTGACCGGCGGCGATCTCGGCACGGTCAGCAACGAACAGTTCGGCGGTAAAGCCGTGTTGCTGAACATCTTCCCGTCGGTGGACACCCCGGTGTGCGCGAAGAGCGTGAAGACGTTCAACGAGCGCGCCGGCGCAACCGGTGCGTCGGTGGTGTGCGTGTCCAAGGATCTGCCGTTCGCCCAGCAGCGGTTCTGCGGCGCCGAGGGCACCGAGAATGTCACGACCGCCTCGGCGTTCCGGGACAGCTTCGGTGAGGACTATGGCGTCACGATCGCCGACGGCCCGATGGCCGGGTTGCTGGCCCGCGCCATCGTGGTGATCGGCGCCGACGGCGACGTCACCTACACCGAACTGGTGCCCGAGATCGCCCAGGAGCCCGATTACGACGCCGCGCTGGCCGCGCTGGACTGACAACCTCAGCTGCGCCGTGCCGCTTCCTGGGCGAGCTGCACCCGCGAACTGAACCCGAGCTTGGTGTAGATGTGCGTCAGATGCGCCTGCACGGTGCGCGGTGAGACGAACAACCGTGCCGCGACTTCTTTGTTGCCCAGGCCCGCACTGACCAACCTGGCCACGTCGAGTTCCGCGCGGGTCAGCGAGTCCCAGCCGGTGCTCGCGCGGGTGCGCTCACCGCGGCCGCGGCGGACGTAGGCGATCGCCTCCTCGATCGTCACGGCCGCACCCTCATCCCAGGCGGCTTGAAACTCGTTCTCGCCCAACTGGTCTCGGACCGCGGCGAGCTGACTCTCATGGTCGGCTTGAAGCATGGGGAATCGGACGACACCGGTGGACTGGCGTGCGGCAGCGGCAATTCCGAACAGGCGTGCCGCTTCTCGCTGATTACCGGCCTCCGCCGCAAGGTAGGCCAGGCATTCGAACGCGTCCGCCACACTCATGTAGCCGTGGGATTGGCCCGCCACGATGAGTGCCTGGAGCGCATCGTCGCCGGCTTGCTCGAACTCGCGCTGCGCGATCGCGACGCGGGCTCGGGTAGCCAGCGCCGCTACCAGCGAGATGTCCTTTGCCGCCGCCACCACCTCGTCGGCACGGCGGCGCGCTGCGGCGAGGTCGCCGCCGAGCAACGGCAATGCCGACACCACGTAAGTGACCACCGTCGCGGGCGTTATCGGGGTGCGCTGCAGTGCCGCTTCGTATGCCTCGCACGCCCCGGTGATGTCCCCCCGGAACAGCTTGATGAGGCCGATCGCCGAGTAGCCGACGCGGTCCACGAGTTCGCCCGGTTTCGAGCGATCGTCCAGAAACTCATCCATCGCCGCCTGTGCGCCGTCCACGTCGCCTTGCCAGGCCAGCGCAAAAACCAGATTTATCAACGCGACTGATCGGCAGAATACATCGCGGGCTGTTGTCGAATCGACGATGACCTCGCGCAGCGGGGCGGTGGCCAGCCTCACCTCGCCCCGATCGGTGTGCGCGGTCGCGAGTGCCAACCGACACACCCGTGCGGTGGACTGATCGCCGATCACTTCGGCAAGTTCACGACCTTCGGTCGCCGCGGCACGGATGGCGTCGTGGTCACCCACCACCATCCCTGCTACCGATCGCCAGCCCAGAATCCCGCTCAGTCGCCATTGGTCGCCGAGTTCGCGAGCCAGCGCGGCGGCTTCGACGAAGTCCGCTCGTGCGACATCGGCGTCATAGGCGTACGCGTTTCCGTGCGTCACGAGCGCCCGCATGAGCACATCAGGCTCGGCGATCTCGCGTGCCAGGGCAAGCCCCTGATTGGCGATCGGCGCGCTGTCGGTGGTGCCGAGATAGGCGAGTATCAGACCTTTATCGGCCAGTGCCCGCACGCGCGCCGAATAATAGTCAGTATCGGTGGTGGCCTCGGCCGCCAGCGCGGCGTCGAGCAGGGCGAGACCTTCCTTCAAGCGCCACCGCGAAAACCACAGTGGCTGAAGGCATGCCGCGAGCCGCAACGCCGGCACGCTGTCACCGTTCTCCAGCGACCAGGCGAATGCGGCTCTGAGATTGTCGATCTCGATCTCCGCCTGCTCGAGGCGCTGCGCATGATCGGGGCCGCCCGGTGCGTCGAGCTCGGCTGCCAGCGCGGTGTAGTAGTCCCGATGGCGGGTGCCGATGCCATCGGCCTCGCCGGATTCGCCCAATTTCTCCAGCGCATATTGGCGGACGGTCTCCAGCAACCGGTATCGCGTTCTGCCACAGCGGTTTTCAGCATTCAGTAGCGACTTGTCCACGAGCAGGGTGAGTTGGTCGAGCACCTGGTAGCGTTCCACGCCGGCCTCGGCGGAAATCGCATGGGCGGCGGGCAGATCGAAGCCGCCGAGAAAGACGGCCAGCCGCCGAAAAAGCACCCGTTCGCTGTCGGTGAGTAGGGCATGCGACCAGTCCACCGAGGCGTGCAACGTCTGCTGGCGGCGCACCGCCCGGCGAGCGCCGCCGGTGAGCAGGCGGAAGCGATCGTGCAGTCCGGCGAGGATTTCGTCGAGGGTCAGCGCCCGCACCCGCGCCGCGGCGAGTTCGATGGCCAGCGGCATGCCGTCGAGCCTTCGGCAGATCTCGGTGACCGTCGCGGCATTGTCCTCGGACACAGCGAAATCCGACTGCGCGCGGCGGGCGCGGTCGGTGAACAACTGGATCGCTTCGTCGGCCAGCGACAACGATGGCACCACGTAGGTGACCTCGCCGGGCACCCCGATCGGTTCCCGGCTCGTGGTCAGCAACCGCAGCTCCGGGCACGCCCCGAGGATCGCCGTTGCCAGCGATGCGCTCGCATCCAGGAGATGCTCACAGTTGTCGAGCACAATCAGCAGTCGCTGGTCGGCGATGAATCGGATCAGGGTGTCCGGCGTCGACTGGCCGGACTCGTCGGGTAGGCCCAGCGCGCGAGCTGCCGCCACCGGCACGACGTCGGCGTCGGTGAGGGGAGCCAGGTCGACGTACCACACCCCACCGGGCATCCGAGGGGTCAGTGCCGCTGCGACCTCGATGCCCAGCCGCGTCTTGCCCGACCCGCCCGCGCCGGTCAGTGTCACCAGCCGGTTGGCGCTCAGCAGCTCACTCAGCTCGGCTGTCTGCCCGGTGCGCCCGACAAAGCTGGTGAGTTGCATCGGAAGGTTCTGCGTCGCACCCGTTTTCGCAACCCGCAGGGACGGGAACTCGTTGCGCAGGTCCGGATGGCAGAGCTGCACCACACGCTCGGGCCGAGCGAAGTCCCGCAGCGGATGTGAACCCAGATCCGTGAGCGTGACGGCTGCCGGCAACTGGTCGATGACCAGCAGCTCGGTCGCTCCGGAGAGCACGGTTTGACCGCCGTGCGCGAGGTCGCGCAACCGGGCGGTGCGGTTGATCGTCGAGCCGATGTAGTTGCTCTCGTCGCGCAACTGCACATCCCCGGTGTGGATGCCGATGCGCAACTTGATCGGCGCCGGCGCCGTTTGCTGCAACTCCAGCGCGCAACTGAGCGCATCCACGGCGCGGCCGAACGCGATCACGAAGCTGTCGCCCTCACCCTGTTCGACGGGTCGCACACCGTGATGGGTGGCGGTCGCGTCCGAAAGATGGCGGTCCAGGCGCTCGACCGCGGCCCGCATCGCGTCCGGGTCGGTCTCCCACAGTCGGGTCGAACCCTCGACGTCGGCCAGCAGCAAGGTGACGGTTCCGGTCGGAAGCTCACTCATGTCTGCGTCCAAGTCCAGATCGGGCAGGCTGGTTTCGGTCATGCTAGCCAGCATGCGGTGACCTGCGGCTCAAATCATCAGCGAAATCGCCAATTGACCTGGTGTCGGCATGCGTACGTGCACGCCGCGGACGGGCGTCAGGGGGTGGTGTGCGTTGTCATCACCGCGGCACGCGGCTGGAGCGGCGGATTGGTACCGGCCGGGCACCCCGCGAGCATGGTCGCGGCGACCGCGGTCATCACCAGGCCCAGTACCACGCGAACCGCCAGGATTCGGTGTTCGTCGGTCATGCGCGCTCCCTGAGTCCGCGATCGTGATTTGTGGGATATTAGCGCTGCGACACGTTATCGGGAATAGCCCGTTGAGAATTAATGGGGAGTTCTTGGACAGCCAATTCGGTATCCGGGCATTTGTAGGATGCGTGTCCACGAGCAATCGATCTGATCGGTGGAATCTATTGCAAGACGGAGCCTTTGACTGTTCTGGTCTTGTATCGGAACGTCGTGTCAACAAATTTGACAATGCATGAATTGACGGATTGTCGCTGCCCGCTTGTCGAATTTTTCGAACGGCGCTCATAGCCATCGGGGATGAGATCCGATATCCGCAGTGCGGTTATGTACGCGAGGCTTGGCCGAGACGACGGGCCGTCGCAGCCAGCACCTCCCGGCACCCGGCCCACATGCCGGCGATGATGTCAGCCGCCGGCGGCAGATCCTCGATACGCCCGGCCACCTGACCGGTGTTGGCGACGCTGGCGTCCATGTCGCCGTCGAAGTAGAGCCGCTGGACCCGTTGCAGCGCGGCGCCGCCCGCTTCCACCGAAGCTGTCGCATCCAGCTTTTCCGCGGCCGGTGTGCGGATCACCCGCATCATCCGCCGGCCGTCCAACGGCAGTAAGACGGTGCCCGTCTCGTCCGCACTCACCACCGCCTGCTTGAGATTGCCGTGGACCGGGGAGTCCGCCGAGGCGAGCAGTCGCGTGCCCATCTGCACGCCCTCGGCGCCGAGGACGAGCGCCGCGGCCATGGAGCGGGCGTCGCAGATGCCGCCGGCGGCGACGATCGGGACGTCGACGTGGGCCGCGATCAACGGCAACAGCACCATCGTCGAAGCGCCGAACCGGTTCTTGAACCCGCCGCCCTCGACACCCTCGACCACCAGGCCGTCCACGCCGGCATCGACGGCCTTCCTGGCCGCCGACAAGGTACCGACGACGTGGAAGACGGTGATGCCCGCATCGTGCAGGCGTGCGGTGAACAGCCCCGGATCTCCGGCCGAGGTCGTCACGAACCGAACGCCGTTGGCCACCAACAAATCCACCATCGCCGGGTCACGGTTGAACAGCAGCGCGATGTTGGCTCCGACGGGCCGGTCGGTGAGGTCGCGTACGCGGCGCAGATCGGCACGGCCCTGCTCCGAAGTGGTCTCGATGATGCCGAGCCCGCCGGCGTTGGATACCGCGGCCGCCAGTTGCGCGCCCGCGATGTAGGTCATCGGCGCCTGAATGATCGGGATCTCGATCCGCGCGAGCGCACAGACTCGGTTTTGGTCAATCGGCATGTCGTACTCCGGATTTGGCGTCGCGAGGGTCGATCAGGTCACGGAATCGTTCCGCACGGTACACCGACGCGCCCAGGCTGCGGACCCGCTCGGCAAGCACCTTGTCCGAGGTCACCACTTGGATCTCACCCGACAGATCGGCGGCTTGCACCAGTCGCACGATCTCGTCGTCGGCGGAGTTCGCGGCCGCTCTGGGTGCATGCGTCACCTCGATAACCGACGCGGCGATGGGTGACGCCGGCGGACGCTCGAACACCACGGTCACCCGATCGTCGGTTGCTGCCCAACGGTCAAGCCGCTGCACCAACGTCGTCATGGCACGCTGACGGTCCCGCCACCATCCGTCGGGGCGGCTTCCGATCACATTCATGCCGTCGATAATCCAGCGCACACCTCACCGTACGGCGAGTCAGAACCACCTACGCTTGCGCGGCGGCTGCTGCGCCTGGCTCTTGGCAGCTTCCTCCATGCTCCCGAGGGCATTGATGACCTCGAGCTGGGACAGGATCATCAACCCGTTCAACTGCTTGAGCCGTTCCGGGTTGTTCTCGATCGATTCTTCGTCGTCGACGTAGACGAGCAAAAAGTTGCGCAAGGCCTGACTGCCCGCCATCCGTTCGGGCACCTTCATCTGCCGCAGGATCGAGGCCATGTCAGGTTCGTCGGTCACAACGTCGCTCCTTCACGATCGGGTGTCAGCGCTAGCGTAAGAGTGCGTGGCCTGATGCAGACCCGACGCGCGAGCGAGTCCGTCAGATCAGGCGCTGACCGTCGGCTCGGTCGTCGTCACCGTCGCGCCGACTTTCGTCCGACTCGTCGGCCGGTTCGGTTGCCGACGCCAGTCCCGGCTTGGAGGAGCCCGTGGCCGGGGTGCCCGCGCCCATCCCGCTGCCCAACGGGGCGGCGCCGCTCATTGCCGACGTCCCCGCGCCGGCCGCCGCTGACGTCATCGCGGACTCTTGAGCCAAGCCGGCTACCACCGGAGTGGTTGCGGCGGCGCCCAATTGGGTCTGCACCGCCGCCGCGCTGGACAGTCCGCCGCCGCCCGATCCGGCCATCGAGGCCAACCTGGACATGGGGCTGGAACTGAATGCCAAAGCGCCCGCGGCGATGTCGTCGGATTCTCCGTACATGCGCGCGATGTCGGTCAACGCGGTGCCGGTCCGCATCAGCTCCTCTTGGGCCGCCGCGTTGGACGCCAACATGGTGGCGGCCTCCTGGGCGAACGCAAGCACCGCCTGCATCGAGACCTCTTCGCCGCCGGCGGGCACCAACCCGCTCAACACCGACATCGCCGCGGTGGAGCCCGCGTTGATGCCCTGGCTGCCGATGTCGACCAACTGCGAGCCGATGTCACCGGCAGCCGGGTTGTGGGACATGGAATCCATTGCCATCTGCGTGCTGCTCCTGTGCTCTGTGCGCGGGTCACCCATCATCACTCGACCGTGCTGGACAACACGTCAATTCTAAGCCGCCCGGACCGGCCCGAATGCACGTTTTCCGGTCCATGAGCACAATGCGCAAAACCAGGTAATCGTCGCTTACTCCGACTATCGCCCACAACCGCGACAGCTTTGTGCCGCCGCCCTAGCTTCGACTTCACGAGCAGCAGGTGCGACGCGAAACGAACAAGCACCCGCCGATGGCGGTGTCACCGGTTTCGCACTGCGGGGGCGCAACAACGAGGAGTACACCAATGCAGACCATGACATTTCATCCGATCGTCGGGGATATCGGCGCGCAGGTCGTCCAGATCGGTATCAGTTCCCTACAGGCCGGCGACCAGGCGTCGATGTCGGTGACCGGTCTCGCGCCGGCCGGCGCCGACGAGGTGTCGGCGCAGGCGGTGCTGGCGTTTCATGCCGAAGCCGCCGCGATGCTGGACCTGAACAGGGCGGCCCAGCAGGAGCTCATCCGGGCCGGTGCGGCATTCACTCAGATCGCGCAGACCTATACCGATGTCGACCAGCTGGCCGCCGATTCTCTGGTTATCCCGATGTCCTATCCCTGGGCCGGCGATTAGCAGAGTCGACCGCCCTGAATTCTTGTTCGGGACGTCCGGTGGTCCCGTAGCGCAGCCCGACGCTGACCTCGCCGGTCGTGGCCAGCGATGCCAGATACCGCTGCGCGGTGGCTCGCGAGATGCCGATCGCCGCGGACATCTCGGCGGCGGACATCGGCGCTGTCGTGGACCGCAGGGCTTGCAGCACAAGCTTTTTGGTGGGGGAGGCCACGGAGGTGGATGGCTGCGCGGCAGTGACCCTGGGCCGCAGCGCGTCCAGTGCGGCATCCACGTCGCCGGCGGCGAGGTTGGGACCGGACAGGATCTTCCGGTAGCGGGCGTAACCGGCCAGCCGGGCAGCCAGTTCGGTGGTGGCGAACGGCTTGACCAGATAGCTCACCGCGCCCGCGGCCAGCGCCGCGCGGACGGTTTCGGCCTCGGTGGCCGCCGTCAAAATCATGGCGTCCCCGCGCAGTTCGCGCACGAAGTCGACGCCGGACCCGTCGGGCAGGTACACGTCGACCAGTGCCAGGTCGACGGCCGGGGCCTCGCGTGCCGCGGCGAGCGTGTTGACGCGGGCGGCTACGGCGAATCCTGGCATCGCGTCGACGATTCCGGCGTGCATGTTGGCGACCCGGAAATCGTCGTCTACCACCAGCACGGTCAGGTCTGCGCCGCCCACTGCTCCTCCTCGGTCATCACACCCGGCAGCCGGGCAATGAACTCCGCGCCTCGGAGCCCTTGTCCTGCAGCCGGATTGCCCGGACTGGACAGCCGAAGATCACCGCCCAGGGCACGACTGATCTGACGCGACAACGCCAGTCCGATACCGCGCCCGCCCGGTATCCCCGAATCCGGCTTCGTCGAGGTGCCCTCGGTGAACAGTTCCTCGACGAAGTCGGCCGCGACACCGTCACCGCTGTCGGCCACCGTCACGTGCAGCGTCGAACCCTCTTGCAGCAGTTCGACTTCCACCTCTTTGACCGGGTTGTCACTGGTCCGGGCGGCGTCGATCGCGTTGTCGACCAGGTTGCCCACCACGGTGGTGACATCCACCGGCAATTCGAGCCGGCCCGACACCCAGGTGTTGGCACCGATCACCAACGTCACCCCGGCTTCGCGGGCGGTGGCGGCCTTGGCCGCCAGGAATGCCTGCAGATGCGTGTCGCGGATGGAATCGATACCGGGCACCGCCGATCCCAACGCGCCCGACCCGAGCAGTTCCTCCAGATACTGCAAGCCCTCTTCGACGTGGCCGGTGTGCAGCAACCCGTTGAGCAGATGCAACCGGTTGGCGAATTCGTGGCGCTGGGCGCGCAACGCGGTGCTCATCACCTGCACCGCGTCGAGCTGGCGGGTCAGTGATTCGACGTCGGTGCGGTCGCGGACCACCAGTACGGTGCCCAGCTCGCGTCCGTCGCGGTGCACCTTGCGCGCCGAGACGACGACGATGCGCTGACCGACGGTGGCCAGTGTCGGCGCGGTCGGGGTATGTTCGGACGCGGCCTCGACGACATCGAGAACCCTTGGTGTCAAACCGATTTCGCTGATATTGCGGCCGAGCTCGTTGGTGATCTGCAGCAACCGGCACGCCTCGTCGTTGACGAAGGTGATGGTGCCGGTCTGATCGGTCGCCAGCACCCCCTCGCCGATACCGTGCAGCACCGCCGCCTGAGTGCGCACCAGCTCGGCCATCTCGGCGGGCCGCAATCCCAACGTCAAACCCCGCCACCGCCGCGCCAGCGCGACCGAGCCGATCACGCCGATCAGCAGGGCGGCGCCGCCGAGCGGAGCGAGCACGCGCAGGTTCTTGGAGAATTGTTCGTCGAACGCCCTGGTGGAGACACCGACGCTGACCATGCCCAGCACCCGGTTTGTACCCGCTTCCAACACAGGGACTTTGGCGACGATCGAGCGACCCAGGGTGCCCGATTCGTGAACCACCTCTTCGTGTCCGGCCAGCGCCTGACCGGGATCGGTGCTGACCCGGCGGCCAAGCTCGTCGCGATGGGGGTGGGCCAGCCTGATGCCGTCGCCGTTGGTGATCACGACGAACAACACGTGGGTGCGCTGCTCCACGCGGGAAGCGACGGTCTGCAGCGGGCCGGTCGCAAGCTCGTCAACCTTGGCGGGGTCCGTCGTCACCGGAGTGTCGTCGTAGCGCCGGATGTTGGTCAGCACGGTCGGGGATGAAGCCACCACGCGAGCGATATCCATTGCGTGCACGCCATATTGCAGATCCAGGCGGTGCCGGTTGAACTGAGCGAACAGCACGAAGGCGACGATCAGCGTGAGCGTGACCAACACCAGTTGCAGCAGCAGTACCCGGCTGGCGAGCCGCAGGTCGATGCGCCCCCGGGTGGGCATGGGGGGACCCTACCACGGGTGCTGAGCAGAATGCGCAAAAGTCACCGGGGACGCGTCCTGGCTACCGAGGTCACCTACCATCAGCCCATGCGTGACTCGAAGATCCTGATCACCGGGGTGACCGGCCAGGTCGCCACTCCGGTCGCCCTGGCCCTGGCGCCCGACAACGAGGTCTGGGGTATCGCCCGGTTCACCGACGCGGCCGCGCGCAACCGTCTCGAGCAGGCAGGCGTGCGGTGCGAGACGGTCAACCTGGCCGCCGGGGACTTCAGCGCGCTGCCCGCCGACTTCGACTACGTGCTCAACCTGGCGGTGGCCAAGAGCGGCCGGTGGGACAAGGACCTGGGCGCCAACGCCGAATCGGTCGGCCTGCTGATGGCGCACTGTCGCGACGCAAAAGCGTTCCTGCACTGCTCATCTGCCGCCGTCTACGATCCGCCCGACGACGAAGTGCGCACCGAGCGTGCCGCCTTGGGCGACAACCACAAGCCGCTGTTCCCCACCTACTCGATCTCCAAGATCGCCGGCGAGACGGTCGCCCGCACCACGGCGCGCATCCTCGGCGTACCCACCACGATCGCGCGACTCAACGTCCCCTACGGCGACAACGGCGGCTGGCCGTTCTACCACATGGAGATGATCCTGGGCGGCATCCCGATCCCGGTGCCACCCGGCGGCGCGGCGTTCTACAACCCGATCCACCAGGACGACATCATCGCCACCATCCCGAAACTGCTTGCCGCGGCTTCGGTTCCGGCCGTGACGGTGAACTGGGCCGGCGACCAGATGGTGAGCATCCAGGAATGGTGCGGCTATCTGGGCACGCTGATCGGTCGGGAACCGGTGTTCAGCGAAAGCGACCAGGCGCTGCGCGGCAATCCCGTCGATGTGACCCGACTGCACGAACTCGTCGGCGGCGGCAGCACAGTGGACTGGCACGACGGGTTACGCCGGATGGCGGCCAAGTTCCACCCGGACCTGGTCCAGGTCTAGCGATCCCGGAAACGGCCCGACCGCCGGCTGCAGATCACATCACCGCGCCGCCGTTGACACCGAGCACCTGTCCGGTGATGAATCCCGCTTCCTCTGAGCACAGGAAACCCACGGCGGCGGCGATGTCCTCCGGAGAACCCATGTGGCCCATCGGGATCATTTTGGCCAACTGCTCGGGTGAGCCGAGTTTGCCCTCGGCCTGGGACTGGCGCGACATCGGCGTGTCGATACTCGACGGCGGCACATTGTTCACGGTGATGCCGACCGCGGCATACTCGTTGGCCAGCGACTTCGTCAATGTGATGACCGCGCCCTTCGCCGCCGCATAGTGCGCCATGTACGGGCTGCCGCGTTGCGCGCTCGACGACGAGATCATCACTATCCGGCCCCACTTGGCGGCGACCATGTCCGGCAGCGCCACCTGGCAGCAGTGAAATGTTCCGGTCAGGTTGATGTCGATGATCTCGGCCCACGACTCGACGGTGATGTCGGCGAACGGCGAGAAGGTTGCCTTGCCGGCGCTGGTCACCAGAATGCCGATCGGCCCCAGTTCGGCGCGCACCCGGGCGAAGACGCTCTCCACACCGGCCCGGTCGGTGACGTCCACCTGGACACCCAGCGCGGCCACACCCTTCGAGCCGAGGTCGGCGGCGACGCGCTGCGCGGCAGCGCCGTTCACATCGAGCACGGCGACGCTGTGGCCGCGTTGCGCCAGTTCATGACAGGTGGCTTCCCCGATACCCGAGGCTCCGCCGGTTACCACCGCTATGCGACTGTCCGTCCCGGTCAACGCCTCACTCCTCACGAATCATCTTCTGCCCCTAGGCTCTTGACTTGTCGACGGTAGCCTAACCTCTGGGTCGAACGGTCCGACGACCAATGGTCCCGAGCCGAAGCCCGGGACCATTCGTCTGTTGCGCGTCAAAGTCGATGGGATTCGGGGCCGTTGAAGTAGCGGTTCAGAAAGCCGATCGCGCCGGCCGCGGCGACCGTGCCGACGACGAGTGACACCACGATGTTGAAGGCCATCGGACCGACGAACCAGCCGAATGTCATCGAGACGTAGAGCATCCAGAGCAACCGGAAGAACGAACCGGCGGCCAGCACGGCCATGCTGATCCCGATCCACAGGCTGCGCTGCCGGTCGACGCGGTTGATGTGCTGCTCGATGCCGGCGGGGACGATGTTCATGGCGGTCTTCCTTTCGTGGCGCGGCGCCTCGTTGGCGTCGTCGTTGCGCCAAGTACAGAGCCGCCGGACCGCTACCGATCCCAAGAATCAGATCCGCTGCAGTTCGATGATCGGGATGACCCGGTCGGTCTTGTCCTGGTAACCCCCGAACCCGGGTGCCCGCTCGACGATCCGTGGGTAGACGGCGTCGCGTTCGTCGCGAGGCAGCTCACGGGCCCGCACATCGTAGGCGTCGGTACCGATTTCGATGTGCGCGTCCGGGTGCGCGCGCAGGTTGTGTAGCCATGCCGGGTCGACGTCGGTGGGTCACGGGGCGGGTTGTCGCATCTCGGCCTGGAACACACGGTACTGCTCGGCGCGACCGGGCCGGCGGCGCACGATCAGCCAGCCCGCAGCCAGCACGACGAACCAGGCCGGGAACCAGGCCAGAGCAACGGCGGTGTCCCGCTCCGTGGAGAGCGTCCAGACCACGAACACAAAGAAGGCCAACACGGCCCAGCACATCGCCACCCCGCCGGGCATCTTGTAGCTCGATTCGGCGTGCCGCTGAGGATGACGCCGCCGGTAGACCTGGTAGCTGATCACCACCATGGTCCAGACGAACATGAACAGCAGCGAGGCGACCGTCGTGATGACGGTGAAGACACCGATCACCGAACCACCCGCATACAGCAGCGGAACCGACGTCAACAGCAGCGGAGCGGTCAACAGCACCGCGGGCGCCGGCACGCCGGCACGGTTGAGCCGGCGAAACACCGACGGTGCGCTGCCTTCGTCGGCCAAACCGAAAAGCATTCTCCCCGTGGAGAACACACCGGAATTCGCCGACGAGGCCGCCGAGGTGATCACGACGAAATTCACCGTCGACGCCGCAGTCGCGAGACCGGCCAAGGCGAACATCGTCACGAACGGCGACTCGCCGCTGGCGAAATGCCGCCACGGGACGACCACCAAGATTGCCAGCAGCGCAGCGATGTAGAAGACCGCCACCCGCAACGGAACGGCGTTGATGGCGCGGGGGAGCGTGCGGCGCGGTTCGGCGGTCTCGGCCGCCGCGGTGCCGACGAGTTCCACTCCGACGAAAGCGAAGAAGGCGATCTGGAACCCGCCGACCAGGCCCAAGAATCCCGTCGCGAAGAATCCGCCGTCCTGCCAGAGGTTTTCGACCGCAGCGCGATCACCGTAGGGAGAGACGAACCCGGTGGCCACCAGCACCACGCCCACCGCGATCAGTCCCAGGATCGCGACGATCTTGATCAACGCGAACCAGAACTCGATCTCACCGAAGTTGCGCACGCTGAACACGTTGAAGACCAGCACCAGAGCTACCGTCACCAGCGCCGGTATCCACGCCGGCAACTCCGGCCACCAAAATCTGGAATAGCCGACTATCGCGACGATTTCGGCGATCCCGGTGACCACCCAGGCGAACCAGTAGGACCAGCCGACGAAAAAGCCGGCCGCGGGTCCGAGCAGATCGGCCGAGAAGTCGACGAACGACTTGTAGTTCAGGTTCGACAGCAGCAGTTCGCCCATCGCGCGCAGCACGAAGAAGACGAAGAACCCGATGATCGCGTAGATGACCACGACCGCTGGCCCGGCCTGGCTGATCGTCCGCCCGGATCCCATGAACAGGCCGGTGCCGATCGCGCCACCGATCGCGATCAGTTGAATCTGCCGATTGGACAGGTCGCGATGCAGGTGCCGGTCACCGTCCAACCCGGCGTCCTGCGGCATGGGACGACTTTAATCTGCCGAGCAGACGCAAAAGCCCCTAAATCGTCGACAAAAAGGGGGCGTTTGCGTCTGCTCGGCCAAGACCGGTGATCACGTCGCCGGACGCCACGTCATCACTGGCCAGCGTCGACAACAACAGGCCGACATTGTCACCGGCGCCGACCGTTTTCACCTTCTTGCGGAAGGTCTCGATAGCGTCCACCCGGACCTCGGGACCGTCGTTGATCCGCACCCGATCTCCGACGCTCAACTCTCCGTATTGCACCTCTCCGGTAGCCACCACGCCGCGACCGCGGATGACGAATACGTCCTGGACGGTCATGCGAAACATGCGACAACGCTACGTGCTACACGCTGACTGCAGCTCACATGCCGGCCCGACTCGACCTCCTCAACCCGTAATACGGTGTCCACCTTGGTTTTTCAGGGGCACTGCGTGTCATGACGATGCCACTAGGTGATCTTCACCATCAGCTTGCCGACGTTCTGGCCGTCGAAGAGCATGTTGATCGCGGTCGGCAACTGCTCGAAGCCCTCGACGACGGTTTCCAGCGGCGTGAGCTTGCCCTCGGCGATCAACCCGCCGATTTCGCTGATCGCTTCGGGAGCGCGGCCGAAATGGTCCAGCACGATGAAACCCTGCACGGTCGCGCGCTGGATGAGCAGGTTTCCGAACGCGCGTGGCCCGGGCGGCGGATCGGCCTCGTTGTAACCCGAGATCAAACCACAAAGCGCAACGCGCGCACCGATATTCAGCCGCGCGAAGACGGCGTCCATGATGGGGCCGCCCACGTTCTCGAAGTCGACGTCGATGCCGTCGGGCGTCGCCGAGGCCAGCTGCGCGTACCAGTCGTCCGTCTTGTAATCGACTGCGGCGTCGAAACCGAGTTGCTCGGTCAGCAACGCGCACTTCTCCGGGCCACCCGCTATTCCGACGACGCGGGCACCGTCTGCCTTGGCGAGCTGACCGGCGACCGAGCCGACCGCGCCCGCAGCCGCGGACACCACCACCGTCTCACCCAGCTTCGGCTTGCCGATGTCGCGGATACCGATCCAGGCGGTCAGCCCGGTCATTCCCAGCGCGCCCATGTAGGCGCTCGGAGAGACGCCGTCAGCAACGTGGACCGGCATCAGCGGCATCGTGTCGGACGCGACCACATACTCCTGCCAGCCGACCAGGCCCTGGACGGTCTGCCCCACCGGGTAGTTCGGGTTGTTGGAGGCGACGACCTCGCCTATACCGCCCGCCCGCATGACCTCGCCGATGCCGACGGGCGGCAGGTACGTCGGCACATCGGTGATCCACATGCGGTTCGTCGGGTCCAGCGAGATCCAGTCCACCCGAACCAGCGCCTCGCCCTGGCCGATGTCGGGGACGGGTTGCTCGTCGAGTTCGAAGGTGTCCGTTCCGATGCGTCCGGTGGGGCGTTTGTGCAGGAGAAAGCGTCGGTTGGCCATGCCCCGAACGGTACCCATGCGCGTTCCGCCACGTTGTCACCGGTGAGTGTTATAACGCTTTGCATGTCACGGCCGAACCCCGACCTGTTGGTCCGAGGAGCGCTTCCTGTGATGCAGATAACTGCCGAGTTGCAAATTCACGGCAAATTCTCATCTTCAGACACGGTTAGGTCACAGCTTTGCTGGGCATCCTTGCGAAACAGGCGACAAAATACCCGATTTTCGCTTATGCGTGCTAATCGGAGAGGAGCTGACAATCATGGCGAAGGCAGCCGAGGCCAAAGTGATTGACCTCCAATCGCACCCGCTGTGGACGGCAGCTCAGCGCCGGGAACGCCAACTCGAAGCCGCTATGCGGCGCCACCCGGCATATATCGGCAGGCAGCGCGCACTCGCGATGGGTCACGACGTGCAGGGCGTTACCCACAGGCCTCGGCGCTACGGTACCGACGACGCTCCGGCCTGACGATTTCGCACGATTTTCGCTTTCGACCCCCATATTCGACACTTGTCGTATTGAACGCGCTGAGGATTCCGGCGTGGGTTTGCTGAAGTATTTCCTCTACCAGACCCGCACGTAGTCGACGAGCATCTGCGCCGGATAGGTCCCGGGTCCCGGGTCACCGCCACCGGAGCCCGCGACCGCGAGGTTGAGGATCGGGAACACCTGGTATCCGGGATTGTTGAACGGCCAATCCGCCATCGAGTGGGCGGCGACGGTGAAATAGGGCGCCGCACCATCGGCATAGTCCTGCCAGAAGCGCATGCCGGCGTCGTCCCACTGGACCCGCCAGGTGTGCCACCCGCTGTCGACCGCGATGTTGTGCGTCTGCCACTCCGAGCCGTTGGCCTTGGCGTGCACGGTCGTCGCCGAGGGCCACTTGCCGTTTCCGTACCACTCGACGATGTCGATCTCACCCTGAGCATCGCTGGACAACCAGAATGCGGGCCAAGCGCCGGCGGTCAGGCAGTCGAACTTGATCCGGGCCTCCCAGGTGTGCCCGATGCCGCCCTGCCACGGACTGAAGACCTTGCCGCCGTAGTAGGTGTCGCCGTCCTTGGCAGCCCGGATGACGAGGTTGGAGTTGCCGTCGATGAACACGTTGCGCCGGTCGTCGCGGTACTGCCCGACACGCTCGGGCTGCTCCCAATAGGTCGGGTCCTTCATGGTCTCGCGTGCCTTCGACACCGTCCACTTCGACGGATCTGGCGCCGAGCCGGCCGGTCCGTCGAATTCGTCGTGGAAGATGTAGGGCCCCGAGCCGCCGCTGGGCGCTGCCGAGACCTTGGGGGAGGGGACTGCGGTCAGCGCGGCCGCCCCCGTCATCAGCCCCGTCATCAAAAGCATGCGGCGACGATCTATTTCGCGCATAAGCAACGCACCATAGCAGCCGCGCCGAACCTCGGGAAAATCCGCGAACCGCTCAGCCGGCCGCCGGCGGTCGGGTCATGAACGTCAGACGGTGCCCGTAGGACGGCGTCTTGCGACCGTTCCCGGCGTTGATGAACTGGCCGAACGGCGGCGCCACCGGCGTGTTTCCGACGACAGCACCTTCCGCCGCGGCCGGGACCGCGCCCGCGCTGCCGGCGGCGGTCGCCGCCGGGGTCGCCGAGCCGGTCGCAGAGGTCCAGCTCACCGGCACCGACAGCCGGCCGAGCGGAAGCGACCTGCCCAGACCGGCGGTCACACTGCCGACCTTCGATCCGATGTTGCCCGCCGCAGACCCGGCGGCCTGAGCCGCACCGGCGGCCGCCTTGGCCGCGGGTGCCAGATTGTTCGCGAAGGTGTTCAACGCGATGGGGGCGCTGGTCGCCTGCCCGAAAGCCTGCCCGGACTGGAACACGCCCTGCAGTGCCTGCAGATACGGTTGGATGTACTTGCTGTAGAGGGGGACCAGGTCGTCGAGCGGCGTATTGGCGATCAACCACTGATCGATTGCCGTCTGGTTAATCGGCGACGACAGCGTCTTGAGGACGTCGGCGACCCTGGTGTTGATCGGGTTCATCACGCTGGTGAGCTGGTTCTGCAACGACGTCACCTGTGACTTGAATGCCGCGAGGGTCTGGTCGATCACCGCCAGTGGGTCGGCCACGTCGGCCGGCTGCGGCAACTCCGTCAGTTCCGTCGCCGCCGCCGAACTGCCCGCGTAGGTGTACATCGCGGCCGCGTCCTGAGCCCAGAACTCGGCGTACACGGCCTCGGTCGCTGCGATCGCCGGGGTGTTCTGACCCAGGAAATTGGTCGCAACCAACACCGCGAGCAGGGCGCGGTTGGCCGCGATCACCGGCGGCGGGATGTGCGCCGCGAACGCCGTCTCGTATGCCGCCGCCGCCGCATAGGCTTGGCTCGCCGTCTGTTCAGCCTCCACCGAACCGCTGTCCAGCCAGGCGATGAACGGAGTCACCGCCGAGAGCAGCGCCGCAGACGAGGGCCCCAGCCACGGGCCACTGGTCAGTTCGGTGATGACCGACCGATGACCGGACGCGGCGGCCTGCAGGTCCGCGGCCACCCCGCTCCATGCCGCCGCGGCAGCCAGCAACGGACCCGACCCCGGTCCGGCGTATATACGTCCCGAATTGATCTCGGGCGGCAAAAGGCCATAGTCGACCATGGTTTGTCCCCCAGATCCGACCGCTAGCCGGCTGCCGGCGGCTTGGCCATGACCGACGGCTTGAATCCGTAGGTCGGCTGGTTCCGGCCGTAGCCACCGTTGAGGAACTGTCCGAACGGCGGCGCCATCGGGAAGCTGTTGGCGGTCTCGACGCCGGCCGGAATCGCCGACGCGACGCCGGGGTTGAGGGTGGACTGCCACGGGACCCAGCTGGCCGGGGCCGACAAGCCGCCGATCGGAATGGCCTTGCCGAGCGTTGCCGCCGCACCGGCTGCCGCCTGACCTGCACCGGCCGCGGCCTGGCCCGCGCTGGAGGCGGCAGCACCGGCCGCCGACGCCGCGCCTTCGGCGGCCTTGGCAGCGGACGCGGCCGGCTTGGCGAAGTTGGCTGCCGCCACCAGACCGTTGGTGACCTGACCGAAGGACTGGGTGGACTGAATCCCGGATTGCAGCGCCTGCACGTACGGCCCGATGTACTTGCTGTACAGCCCGACGATGTCGTCCAGCGGCGTGTTCTGCACCAGGAACGCGTCGATCGCCTGCTGGTTGATCGGCGTCGACAGCGTCTTCAGCACATCGCCGACCCTCGGGTTGATCTGCGCCAGCACCTGGTTGACGTTGGTGTACGCGGAGTTGTACTCCGCCTTGAACACCGCCAGCGCCTGGTCGACCAGGCCGTAGGGGTCCGCCACCTCGGCCGGCGCCGCCAGCTCGGACAGCTGGGTCGCCGACGACGCGCGACCCGCATAGGCATACATCGCGCCAGAGTCCTGGGCCCAGAACTCGGCGTACTGGGCCTCGAGCTGCGCGATGGCCGCGCTGTTCTGGCCGAGCAGGTTCGTGGCGGTCAGCTCCTGCACCAGGGCCCGGTTGCCCGCAATCAGTGGCGGCGGGACGCTGGCCGCGAACGCCGCGTCGTAGGCGGCCGCTGCCGCGGCGGATTGACTGGCGGCCTCGGCTGCCTGTTCGGCGCTGCTGCTCAACCACGTCACGAACGGCGAGACAGCCGCAACCAGCTGCGCTGAGGCCGGTCCCAGCCAGGGGCCGCTGGTCAGGCTCTCGATCACCGAACGGTGTCCGGCCGCGGCCTCGCCGAGGTCAGCGGCCAGGTTGCCCCAGGCGACCGCCGCGGCCACCAGCGAACCCGCACCCGGGCCTGCATAAATGCGCCCGGAATTGATCTCGGGCGGCAACAATCCGTAGTCCACCATTGCTATGACTCCCTAGATGTCCGAGGCTGACTAGCCCGCTGCCGCGGCGTTGGCAGCTTCGGTCTCCGCGTACGAGCCGCCGCTGGCCGAAAGCGTCGCCGTCAACGTGGCCTGGATCCGGGCCGCCTGGGCGTGCAGTTCCTGGAACCGGATCGCGTGGGTGGCGAACTGCGCCGCGGTCAGGATCGACACCTCGTCGGCAGCCGCGGGAACCACGCCGGTGGTCGGGGCGGCGGCCGCCGCGGTCCCGATGTTCAGCGCCGCGCCCAGCGACTGCAGGTTGCTGGCGGCCGCCGTCAAGTGCTCTGGATATGTGCGAACGAAAGACATAGGATTTCCTCCAACAAGAATTGGGAAAATTGCACACGCACACGTCTGTGTGTTGCGTTGTTATTTCGACACGGTATTGACTCTGTGCCGAACCGTCCCAACGTGTCCGTCCCATAAATGGACGCTGATCTTGATGTTTTCACAACATTCACCCTGATTTTTAGTCACATGCACTTCATAGAATTAAGGCCGCTGTTGCCGAGCGCGGGATGCGGCGCGGAAAGAACGGCGGCCCGGCGCGGCGCAACAGTCCCGCAGTCCGGTTTGTCCTGGAATGCGCCGCCCAGACGCCGGCCGCGCGAAACGACACCCGCCCGGCCGCGCTGAATCAGCCTGTCAGTGACCGTCTTTCGCGGAATGCCAGGTTCGACGCGACCGTCTGCGACAGGGCCACACCCGATCCGTGCAGCCGTCACCAGGACTCCGACTCGTCGATTGGAGGGGCCTGCCGCAGCGGACGCGCCGGGCGACCCGTCCCGCCGGACGCACCACGGCCGCAACGGCACCGCGCGGCCCTATAGCACAGCTATCGCGGATAACTGAAGAGATTTCCGCACGACGAACATATGAGACTCGCCGGCAATAGTTGAACTCAGGGTGAGGTTATCTCTTTCCTGTGCCGGCCCGGCTCTTCGCCGGTCTCGGCTCTTATTTTCAAACTGATTTTAGGTTGCATTCCATTACCGCGAGCGCGACTTTTTGGCCGAGGTGTATCTGGCATGTGACCTCGACGCGACCGCAACCGAGCACGCTGTTGAGCATGGCGGCGTTTGTAATCGGCTTTGCGCTGCTGACTGCGTTGTGCACCGGCTACCAGTTCGGCCGGCACGCCGGCGCGAGATCGCCGGCCAGGAACAGAGCACCGTCCTGGCAGCAGCGCACCAGCCGGCTGGCCCTGGGCAGAACCGCGGGGAGCCTGATCGTCCTGGTAGTGGCCCGTCGTCTGCGGCGGAGCCTGCGCGCCCGGCGCATACTGCCCGCGGCTATCGGCAGGCGCGGCCGTACCGCGCGGCCCCGGCCCAGATGGCGGTAGCGGCTACAGCTTGCCCGCGACGAAATCGGCCGCCTCGTTGGCCATCCCGTCGGCCACATAGGCACTTGCGAGGTGCGCCGGCCAATTCTGCTTCCACGTGTTCGGGTCGGCCGGATTACAGATCGGGTCGGCGCCGTGACAGAGCTCGATGGTCCGGTCGTTGTAGACCGGGTTGAAGTTGGTGATGGGCCCGACCCATTGGCTGCCGTTGCCGAACAACGCCACCGCGGCGATGTGCTGCTCCGCCTCGGGCGGCAGGGGACTGTCGAACCCGAAGGCGCTCATGGGAACCGCGAGCACCACATCGGTGACCGCGGCACCGAGCGAGTAGCCGCCGAGCACCAGCCGGGTGTTCGGGCAGTTGTTGACCATGTATTGGATGTGCCGGCTCATGTCGTTGGCGCCGACGTCGACCTCGGTGTCCGCCGGGTACTTCACGGCGTAAGTGCCCATGCTGCGACCGCCCACCTTGGAGCTGAGCGCGTTGATGAACGCATTGCCCAGGACGCCGGTGCCCGGCGACTCGAGTCGGCCGCGGGCGAAGACGACCTCGATCTGTGGACAGTTCGCGGCCGCCGCTGACGGCGGCGCGACCAGCGCGGCGATGGGCAAGACCACGCCGGCCGACAGGAGGGCGGCCACGGTCGCGAGCACCGCGAGGCCAAGATCAACCGATTTCCGGGCATTTTCTCGACGCACAGCAAGATGGTAGCGACTCGCACCCGACCCGCGCGCGGGTTGATTCGAGATGCGCAGCACACTGGCGTTCTGCCGGCTGTCGGCGATACTTGTCCGATGCCCGACGACGACGCTCCCGCCGTCGAATCTGCGCGCGGCAATCGACCAATCGCACTGCAGCACAAACTTTTACGATAGGCGGACGAATGACCGAACCTCATTTGAGCTACCAGCGCGACGGTGACGTCGTCATTCTCACGATGAACAATCCACGTCGCAAGAACGCACTCACGCCGTCGATGCTCACCTTGATGGCGGCTGCCTGGGACGAGATCGACGCCGACGACGGGATCCGGGCGGCGATCCTGACGGGGGCCGGCGACTCCTATTGTGTAGGCGGCGATTTGGCCGACGGGTGGATGGTCGAGGCGGCCAAGCCGTCGGATTCGGCGCCGCCCAAGGATGTCGGCACGATCATCAGCGAGGGCCTGCTGCTCAGCCGGTCGCTGGCCAAGCCGCTGATCGCGGCGGTCAACGGGCCGTGCCTGGGCGGCGGGTGTGAAATGTTGCAGCAGACCGATATCCGGATCGCCGAGCAGCAGGCCGTCTTCGGATTGCCGGAAGCCAAGTTCGGGATGATCGCCGGCGCCGGATCCACCGTGCGACTCAAGCGCCAGATCCCCTACACCAAAGCCATGGAGATGATCCTGACCGGCGATCCCCTCACTGCCGAGGAGGCTTATCACTTCGGCCTCGTCGGACATGTCGTGCCCACCGGGCAGTCACTGGCCAAGGCACGCGGGATCGCCGCGCGGATCGCCGCCAATGGTCCGTTGGCCGTCCGCAATGCTAAGGCGTCGATCCTGGCCAGCGGATGGCTCGACGACGCAGACGCTCGCCGCATCGAGCGACGCTTCGTCAGAGAGGTCATGCGCTCCCAAGACGCCAAGGAGGGGTTGTCGGCGTTCGCCCAGAAGAGGTCGCCGAACTTCTCCGGGCATTGACCGGGTGCGGCGACAACAGGCTTGTTACCATCGCGCCGTGCACGATTCGGCTGAATCACCAGGTAGGCACCTCGATGCGCGTTCGGTGACCCGACGCGACGCGTTCCGGTACGCCGCCGCTCCGGTATTGCTCGGCCTGGGGACGTGGGCCGCCACTCAGAACCCACCGAAGGCGTCGGCGGCCAGCGGCCAGTTGATCGATTTCGCCGAACGCCGCATCCCACCCGAAGAGATCAAGGCGGCCGGCTACGACGGGGTCGTCAACTACGTGTCGACGGAGCGGCCCGGCGCGCACTTCGAAGCCAAGCCGATCACCCGCCAGTACGCCGACTCCCTGCGCGCCGCCGGTCTGCACATCGTCAGCAACTTTCAATACGGCAAGCCGGGCTGGGTCGACTCGCCGTCGGACTACACCCGCGGATATGACGGCGGCGTGGCCGATGCCCAGACGGCGCAGAGCCTGCACGCGGCCGCGGGCGGCCCACCGTCGGCCCCGATCTTCTTCAGCGTCGACGAGGACATCGACCAGAACACCTGGAACACCGTTGCGCTGCAATGGTTTCGAGGCATCAACTCGGTACTCGGCGTCGGCCGCAGCGGCATCTACGGCAGCTACCAGGTATGCGGCTGGGCGATCAAAGACGGTGTCATCGGAAACTCGACCACCCCGGGCCACAAATGGGCATGGCAGACGATCGGGTGGTCGCACGGCCAGCGCGAGCCGGCCGCGGTGTTGTATCAGCGAGTGCTCGAAGGTCCCGTCCTCAACGGCATCAAAGTGGACGTGGACGACATCCTTGCGGCTGACTACGGGCAGTGGGACTTGACGCGCTGATCGGTGCCGCGCCGAACATCGTTTGCTGACATCGCATCCGGCAAGCTCGATCGACGAACGGCCGTTGCCACAGTTAGGACGCCCGGTGCAAGATACGCACAGGTGGTGGTTCTGGGCTAGGGGGCGCAGCTTGGGCATTCATAGTCGACTGGAGTTGACGCCGTCCGTGCGCGACGACGTCACCCTGGTTACTGCTGTAGGTGTGCTCGACAGCACCACGTATCTGCGGCTGCGGGATTACCTGGTCAAGACCGCCGTCGACGACCCGGTCGCGGTGGTGGTGGACGTGTCCGAACTGGAGGTGTCGGCCGCCTCGGCTTGGATGGTGTTCCTCAACGCCTACTGGCAGGTCAACGTCTGGCACGAGGTTCCGATGGCGCTGGTCTGCTCCCACCAGCAAGGTCGCGAGGCGATCCGGCGTAACGGTTTGACGCGGTATCTGACGGTTTATCGTCGCTAACCGAAGCCGTCGCCAACGTGCCCCGCGAGAGTCCGCTGCGGCGTCGCGCGCACGTCGAGTTGCCGATCATGCCGGACACGGTGGCACGGGCCTGCAGCCTGATCACCGACTGGCTCACCCGATGGTCGAAGTGCGAGTTCATCCCCGCGGCCACGACCGTCGCGACGGTGTTCTTCGAGGATCTGATCAATCAGCGTTCCGGCGGCTGCGCGAAGCTGCGGTTGGAAACCAACGGCGCCAGCGTCACGGTTGCCGTCGACGACCCGGATCCCACGCCCACGCAACTGCGCCATATCTGTACAGCCGTGCCGGCGCGTCAGGCGTGGAGGTCCTGCGGGTCCTCAGCCGTGAGTGGGGGAACACTCCCACCGACTCCGGAAAGACGGTGTGGGCGGTCATCGGTCCGGCCAACCACGTCTGCTGAGAAAGCGACACCCCGCGAGCACGTGGCCCGCGGGGTGCCCTCTCGCCCCGAACTAATTCAGGTCGAACCGGTCGCTGTTCATCACCTTGACCCAGGCGGCGACGAAGTCCTCGACGAACTTGCCCTGATTGTCGTCCTGCGCGTACACCTCGACCAAGGCCCGCAAGATCGAGTTCGAGCCGAACACCAGGTCGTTGGCGGTGGCGGTCCGCTTGAGTTCGCCGGTCGCCCGGTCGGTGCCCTCGTAGACGTTCTCTGCGGTCTCCGACGGCTTCCACTGCGTACCCATGTCGAGCAGGTTGACGAAGAAGTCGTTGGTCAGCACGCCGGTCTTGTCGGTGAAGACGCCGTGCTTGGTGCCGCCGTGATTGGCGCCCAGGGCACGCAGACCACCGATGAGCACCGTCAACTCGGGGCCGGTCACCCCCAGCAGGTAGGCACGCTCGAGCAGCAGCTGCTCGAGTGGCGCCTTTTCGCCGGGGCGCACGTAGTTGCGGAACCCGTCGGCCTGCGGTTCGAGCACCGAGAACGACTCCACGTCGGTGTTCTCCTGCGTGGCATCGGTGCGCCCGGGGGCGAAGTGCACCGAGATCTCGTAGCCGCCGTCCTTGGCCGCCTTCTCCACCGCCGCGGACCCGGCCAGCACAATCAGGTCGGCCAAGGAGATCTTCTTGCCGTCCCCGGCAGAGGCGTTGAAGTCCTGCTGAATCTGCCCGAGGACCGCCAACGTCTGACCCAGCTCAGCCGGCTCGTTGACCTCCCAGTCCTTCTGCGGCTCCAGCCGAACCCGCGCCCCGTTCGCCCCGCCGCGCTTGTCGGTGTTGCGGTAGCTGCTCGCCGACGACCACGCCGCCTTGACCAGCTGGGGGACCGTCAGACCGGAGTCGAGAACCTTGGCCTTCAGCGACGCCACATCCTGGTCGTCGACCAGAGCGTGGTCGACCGCCGGAACCGGGTCCTGCCACAGCTGCGGCTCGGCAACCCAGGGCCCGAGGTAGCGCGAGATCGGTCCCAGATCGCGATGCAGCAGCTTGTACCAAGCCTTGGCGAAGGCCTCGGAGAGCTGGTCGGGGTTCTTCAACCAGCGGCTGGTGATCTCGCGGTAGATCGGATCCTCGCGCAGTGAGACGTCGGTGACGAGCATGGTCGGGTTGCGGCCCGGGCCACCGAACGGGTCGGGGATGGTCCCGGCGCCGGCACCGTCCTTCGCGGTGTACTGCCAGGCACCGGCGGGGCTCTTGGTCAGCTCCCATTCGTAGCCGTACAGCGTCTCCAGGAAGCTGTTGTCCCACTTGGTCGGGGTCGGTGTCCAGACCACTTCCAGTCCACTGGTGATGGCGTCCTTGCCCACGCCGCTGCCGTACGAGCTTTGCCAGCCCAGCCCCTGCGCCTCGATCGGGGCCGCCTCCGGCTCGGGTCCCACTAGGCCGGCGTCGCCGGCACCGTGCGTCTTGCCGAAGCTGTGGCCACCCACGATCAGCGCGGCGGTCTCCTCGTCGTTCATGGCCATCCGGCCGAACGTTTCCCGGATGTCGTGCGCGGCGGCGATCGGATCCGGCTTGCCTTCGGGCCCCTCGGGGTTGACGTAGATCAAACCCATCGTGGTCGCGCCGTACGGCTCGGCGAGGTCACGCTTACCGGAATAACGCTTGTTGGTGCCCAGCCATTCGTCCTCTTCGCCGAACAGGATCTCTTCGGGCTCCCAGACATCCGGACGACCGAACGCGAAGCCGAACGTCTCGAATCCCATCGACTCCAGGGCCACGTTGCCGGCGAAGACCAGCAGGTCTGCCCAGGAGATCTTGTTGCCGTACTTCTTCTTGACCGGCCACAACAGCCGGCGCGCCTTGTCCAGGCTGGCGTTGTCGGGCCAGCTGTTCAGCGGCGCGAACCGCTGCAGTCCCTGGCCGCCGCCGCCGCGACCGTCGTAGATGCGGTAGGTGCCGGCCGCGTGCCAGCTCATCCGGATGAAGAAGCCGCCGTAGTGGCCGTAGTCGGCGGGCCACCAGTCCTGCGAGGTGGTCATCACCGACGTCAGGTCGGCCTTGAGCGCGTCGACGTCGAGCTTGGCGAACTCCGCGGCGTAGTCGAAGTCCTCGCCCAGCGGGTTGGACTGCGGCGAGTGCGGGTGCAGCTTCGACACATCGATCTGATTGGGCCACCAGTCCTGGTTGGTCCGCGGCGCATCCGACTTTGGCGTGGGCGAGGGGATCGCCGGGTTCTCGCTCTCGCTCGTGCTGGCGGTTCCCGCGTCGTCGTGGGGTGGGCGGCTGTCGGACGTATCGGATGACACAGCATTCCTTCCGGGTGTTAGGTGAAACGGGCAGTGACCACGGTTGTGATCAGGAATCACTCGAACAGTCGGGGCACAGGCCCCAATAGATGACTTCGGCCTCGTCGAGAACGAACCCATCCAAGACGTTGTCGTCGTCCGACGGAGTCAGGCAGGGAGCCTGACCGACCGCGCAATCGATGTCGGCGATCACCCCGCAGGATCGGCACACGACGTGGTGGTGGTTGTCGCCGACCCGGGACTCGTACCGTGCCACCGAGCCGGACGGCTGGATTCGCCGGACCAGACCGACCGCGGTCAGCGCGTTCAGGACGTCATAGACGGCCTGACGGGACACGTCGGGCAGGCCCAGCCGTACGGCGGAGAAGATGGTGTCGGTGTCGGCGTGCGGATGTACCTGCACGGCTTCCAGCACTGCGATCCTTGGTCGTGTCACCCGCAGATCGGCCCGCCGCAATTGCTCGGCGTAATCCTGGGCTGAGGACACAGCGCACATATTTCGCGCTCGTCTGGATTCAGTCAAGACTTTGTTGAACCCAGTCCGCTAACCGGATTGCTTAATGCGGGGCGCCGTAAGCGCGGGCGATGTCGGGGGAGTCGAGCCAGCCGGAATAGGTGGGTCGGGACGGCCAGCCCGGTGGCGAATCGAGCCATTCCTCCTGCCGGCCCCACGGCAGGATGTCGATCAGGCCGAACGAATGGCTCAGCTGCTCGGTGCCCCGGCCGGCCGTGTGCCAGGTGCGGTACACCGCGTCACGGTCGCGCAGGAACACATTCACCGCGAACCCGCCGCCTGCCGGTGCGTCCATGTCCGCGGAGAAGGTGCTGTCCGACGACGAGTACCACTCCATCCTGTTGCCGACCTTCTTCCGGTACGCCAGGGCCTCCTCGATGGTTCCGGTGGTGACGACGACGAACCGGGCGTCGTAGTTGTCCAGGAATTCCAATCGGGTGAATTGCGAGGTGAATCCCGTGCAGCCGCCGCACTGCCAGTCCGCTCCCGGCGACCACATGTGGTGGTAGGTGATGAGCTGCGCGCGGCCGTCGAACACCTCGCTCAGACTGAGGGGACCATCGGCGCCGATCAGCGTGTAATCGGGCAAGGCGACCATCGGGAGCCGGCGGCGCTGGGCGGCGATGGCATCCAGTTCCCGGGTGGCGGCCTTCTCGCGTTTGCGAAGTTCATCCAGCTGAACGCGCCAGGTCTGATGATCGACGACAGGGGGTAGGGTCGGGGAGGCATGAGACATGAAATCCACCTTTGCTCGCGCACGCTGTCGATGTGTCAGTAGTGAACGTTATGACCCGCGGTGCGACCGAAACTCATCGCCGCACCGTTTGATCTGGGCTTTCCGGGGAACCCTGGGGTAGCCGGCGGCGGGAATGCCGGGCTCCCCAGTGCCTCTGAAGCCGGAAAGGCATCTCCCCCCCCATGAACGATCGATTGACGCCGCACTTCGACGACGTACAGGCCCATTACGACCTGTCGGACGAGTTCTTTGAACTGTTCCTCGACCCGACCCGGACCTACAGTTGCGCCTACTTCGAGCGCGACGACATGAGCCTGGAAGAGGCGCAGCTCGCCAAGATCGACCTATCGCTGGGAAAGTTGGGTCTGCAGCCGGGCATGACGTTGCTGGACGTGGGCTGCGGGTGGGGCGCCACCATGCGCCGCGCGATCGAGAAGTACGACGTCAACGTCATCGGTCTGACCCTGTCCAAGAACCAGGCCGCGCACGTGCAGCAGACGTTCGACGAGCTGGACACCGAGCGCAGCCGGCGGGTGCTGCTGCAGGGCTGGGAAGAGTTCGACGAGCCCGTCGACCGCATCGTGTCGATCGGCGCGTTCGAGCACTTCGGCTACGACCGCTATGACGACTTCTTCGCGCTGGCCTACCAGGTCCTGCCCGCCGACGGCGTCATGCTGCTGCACTCGATCACCGTGCTGGATCAGGAGCAGCTCACCGCAAGTGGTCTGCCCATCACCATGGACACGGTCCGCTTCGCCAAGTTCATCCTCACCGAGATCTTCCCCGGCGGACGGCTACCCAGCACCAACATGGTGGCCACGCACGCCGGGAAAGCCGGCTTCTCCCTGACCCGCCAGCAGTCGCTGCAACAGCACTACGCCAAGACCCTCGACCTGTGGGGGGCCGCGCTGAAATCCCGGCGGGACGAAGCGATCGCCATTCAGTCCGAAGAGGTCTACGACCGCTACATGAAGTACCTCACCGGCTGCGCCGACAACTTCCGCGCGGGTTATATCGACGTCAACCAGTTCACACTGGAAAAGCAGCCCTGACCCGGGCCACCCGCAGGCCGGGATCCCAAGGCGGCGTTTGGAATCAGGCACCGCGGTCTATAAATAGCAGCGACCCCGACTCTGAAAGGCCTTCGATGAAGCGCTTCGCCCCTCCCGCAGTCATCATCGCCGCGCTGATGTTCAGTGCTTGTTCGCCGTCAGAAGTGATCAACACCGGCGGCGACACCAAATGCAAGGACTTCGTCAGCCAGGACGAGAAGAAGCAGAGTGAGGAGGTCAGCAAGATGCTCAAGGACAAGAGCGGCACCGAACCGGCCTCACTGGAGATCACCGCCACCCGCCTCTCGGTGCAGACCTACTGTCAGACCGTCGGCAAGCCGGACAGCAAGATCTCCGAAGCGCCGCACGGCTGACCCCCGGACTGCTGTCCAGCCGAGTCGCCCACGAGGACAAGCCAGCAAGGACCGACGACCACGGCGCCGGCGCTCGACGAGCGACCGATAGGTTGAGCCGATGAGCGATCACGACGCGACCGACCGGTTGTTCGCGCTGGCCGAGCAGGTGCGCGGCTTCATGCCCGGCGACGAGGGTCGCGCACTCTACGACGCCGCCCGGCGCTACCTCGACGGTGGCATCGGCGTCGAGATCGGCACCTACTGCGGCAAGTCCACCCTGCTGCTGGGTGCGGCGGCGCTCGAGACGGCCAGTGTGCTGTTCACCATCGACCATCACCACGGCTCCGAGGAGCACCAGGCCGGCTGGGAATACCACGACTCGTCACTGGTCGACGAGGTCACCGGACTGTTCGACACGCTGCCGACCTTCCGCCGCACGCTGGACGCCGCCGCCCTCGACGACCACGTCGTCGCCGTCGTGGGTAAGTCCCCGCTCGTCGCGCAGGGATGGCGCACGCCGCTGCAGTTCCTGTTCATCGACGGCGGACACACCGAAGCCGCCGCCGCCCGGGACTTCGACGGCTGGGCCAAATGGGTGTCCGCCGGCGGCGCGCTGGTCATCCACGACGTGTTCCCCGATCCGGCAGACGGGGGCCGCGCTCCATACCAGATCTATTGCCGCGCACTGGATTCCGGCCAGTTCAAGGAAGTGGCGGCGTTGGGTTCGCTGCGCGTGCTGGAGCGCACCGGCGGTCAGGCCGGCGAGCAGGTCTGACTACCCGGTCGCCACGCACTCGCAGTCGAAGTCGGTCTGCAGGCCCGTCGGCAACGCGTCGCCGCGGAAGATCCCGCTACCCGGGGTGGTGTCCGACAGCGCGTCGGCGGCCAGGATCATGGCCGCACCGGTCCACGTGGTCCGCTCCTCGGGCCAGCGCTTCCCGTCGGCGAACACCAGACCCGTCCAGTAAGAACCGTCGCCCTCGCGCAGGTGCTGCATCGCCGCCAACTGCCGGTACGCCGCCGAACGGTGGCCGATGGCATCCAAAGCCATTACCAATTCGCACGTTTCGGCACCGGTGACCCAGGGCCGGTCCGACACGCACCGAATACCCAGGCCGCTCACCACGAATTCGTCCCAGCGCTGCTTGATCCGGACGGCGGCCGCCGGGCCACGCAACGCGCTACCGAGGATGGGGTAGTACCAGTCCATCGAGTACCGGTCCTTCTCGGTGAACGCCTCGGGGTGCGCGATGATGGCATGCCCCAACCGGCCCGCGGCCAGTTCCCATTCCGGTTGCGGCTCGCCGATGAAGGCGGCCAGCGCCAACGCGCAGCGGATGCTGTGATAAATGCTCGCACAACCGGTCAGCAGCGCCTCCGTCACGGGCCCGACTTCGCTTCGGGCCCAACAGATCTCGCCGTAGCCGATCTGCAGATCGATGACGAAGTCGATTGCCTTGTGCACCACCGGCCACATCGTCGCGGCGAACGCCTCGTCGCCGGTAACCAGCACGTGATGCCACACGCCGGTGGCGATGTAGGCGCAGAAGTTGCTGTCGCTGTTGGCGTCCTCGACGACACCCGAGCGCAACTGAATCGGCCAGGAACCGTCGGGCCGCTGCGTCCGCCGACACCACTCGTAGGCGGCCCGCGCCGGTTCCAGCAGTCCGGCCGCGGTGAGGGCCATCGCGTTTTCCACGTGATCCCACGGATCGGTGTGGCCGCCGGCGAACCAGGGGATGGCTCCGGACGGCTCCTGGGCGGCCGCGATCGACACCGCGGTCTGCCGGCACTGCTCAGGGGTGAGGATGCCGGCCACGGCCGGCGCGTTATCGCGAAGCAAATTCAATACCTCACGCTGCGTTGGTTTTTACCGGCCGCGACTTGCTGAAGTACATGGCCACGCTCTTACCGACGAACGGATTGAGCACCGTCTCGGCCAGCTGGGTCAACTTGGGCCGCTGCATCAGATCCCACACCAGGAGTTTGTGGTAAGCGGTCACCGCGGGGTGCTGCGTATTCGACACGCCCACAGCGCATTTGAGCCACCAGAACGGCGAGTGCAGGGCGTGCGCGTGGTGTGCGTGGGTCAATTCCAGTCCGCGGCCGACGATTTTGTCCCGCAGCGCGCTGGCCCGGTAGATGCGGACGTGGCCGCCCTCGTTGCTGTGGTACTCCTCGGACAGCAACCAGCACACCCGCTCGGGAAGCCAGCGGGGCACGCTGACCGCTAGTGTGCCACCGACTTTGAGCACCCGGATCAGTTCGGCGATGGCGGCTTCGTCGTGGGGTATGTGCTCCAGGATCTCCGAGGCGATGACGCAGTCGAAGGTTCCGTCGGCATAGGGCAGATGCAGCGCATCGCCGCGAACCACCTTGGCAGTGGCCGATTCCGGTACCTCGCCGCTTTCGCCCATCGCGCGCAGGATGGCATCCACGTCGCGCAGGTCGGACTCGTTCTGGTCGAAGGCGACGACGTCAGCCCCGCGCCGATACGCTTCGAAGGCGTGCCGCCCAGCCCCGCAGCCCACGTCGATGACCGTCGTGCCGGGACCGATGTCCAGCCGGTCGAAGTCAATCGTCAGCATCGCGTACGGCCCTCAGCGGCGCGGTCGATCGCGCGCTCGTAGACGCGCACGGTCTGGGCCGCCACCGCCTCCCAGCTGAACACGCCGACCGCGCGCGCCCGGCCGGCCTGGCGCAGGCTGCGCCGCTTTTCCGGCGAGTCGAGCAGCTTGCCCAGCGCGTGGGTGAGGGCGTCGACGTCGGCGGGCGCCACCAGTTCGGCACACGCGCCGTCGGTCCCCAGCACCTCTGGCAGCGCACCCACCCGGCTGGCCACGATCGGGGTTCCGCTGGCCATCGCTTCCACCGCGGGCAGCGAAAACCCTTCGTAGAGCGAGGGAATGCAAGCAACCTCGGCCGAAGCGAACAAAGCGGCGAGGTCTGCATCGGACAAACCGCTGGCGATGTGGACGATGTCGGAGATACCCAACTCCGCAATCAGCTTGTGGGTGGGGCCGTTGGTCTCCACCTTCGCGACCAGCCGCAGTTCCAGGTCGCGGTTCACCCGCAACTTGGCGACCGCGTGCAACAGCGTGCTGACGCCCTTGAGTGGAGTGTCGGCACTCGCGATCGCCATCACCCGGCCAGGTTGTCGCGGCGCCGAAACCGGTTTGAACAGATCGGTATTGACGCCCAACGGCACCACGTGCAGTTGATCGGGGGAGACCCCGAAGTCAGTGACGATGTCCTGCGCCGACGACGACGACACCGTCAGCAGGTCCGGGATCTGGGCCGCCACCTGCTTCTGCATGGTGGAGAACCCATACCAGCGGTGCACCAACGGCTTTCGCCACCATTTCGCGGCAGCCAGATCCAGCACCCGGTCCCGGGTGATGGGATGGTGCACGGTGGCCACCACCGGCGTTCCGCCGGCGGCGATGCTGAGCAAGCCGGTGCCCAGACTCTGGTTGTCGTGGACGACGTCGAACTCACTGGCCCGCTCGGCCAGGAGCCGGGCCACCCGCATGGTGAACGTGCGCGGCTCGGGGAAGCCGGCGGTCCACATGGTGGCGAGTTCCAGCAGGTCGATCGAGTCCCGGATCTCGCTCGGGCGCGGCACCCGGAACGGGTCGGGTTCGCGGTACAGGTCCAGGCTGGGGACCTTCGTCAGGCGGACCCGCGGATCGAGCAACTCCGGATAGGGCTGACCGGAGAACACCTCGACGTCGTGTCCGAGGTCGACCAGACCGCGGCTGAGATGCCGCACGTAGACACCCTGTCCGCCGCAGTGATCCTTGCTCCGGTAGGACAACAGCGCGATTCGCATACTCAACCCTTTACCGTCGCCGAACCACCGGGGAAGGGCACCCGTCGGTTTGCAGTCAACGCACCCGCCCGCGCGACAGCAAACTGGACATGTGTCCAGATGATAGTTCGGTCACCTAATCGACGCAAACGCTGCCCCCCACTCGAAGACCTGGACCAGCCGCGCGGCCGCTCCCGTCTCAAGCTACGACACCGACTACGGCGGGTGCGAACGGAGACCCGCCCCTCGATCCGCGCCCCTGCGACGGACCGACGAACGCCCCAATGCGATTGGATCGCGCCGTATCGGTTTAATCTCATCGAGATGATGCGGCCTCGTCTCCCGAAGGAACTCCGTCACCGCGACCCGGAGTTCATCCGTGCCGTGCTGCCCCCGTTGTGGCTGGCATCGACTGTCTGGTTCCGAGCCGAGGTGTGCGGTTTCGAGAACGTGCCCGACGAGCCGGTGCTGTTCGTGTGCAATCACAGCGGCGGGGGCGCCACACCGGACACGTTCATCTTCCTGCTCGCCTACAACACCTACTTCACCGTCGAAGGCCGTCCGCTGTACGCGCTGGCGCACGACACCGTCACCGCCGCGCCCGGTATCGGCAGGGTGACCCGCAAACTCGGCGTCGTTCCGGCCGCGCACTCCTTCGCCGAGCGCGTCTTCGAATGCGGCGGCTCGGCGCTGGTCTATCCGGGCGGCGACGTCGAGGCGTTGCGGCCGTGGCGCGACCGGAACAAGATCGTCTTCTCCGGCCGCAAGGGCTTCCTGCGCCTGGCGCATCAGAGCAACGTCAAGATCGTTCCCGTCGTGGCCACCGGCGGCCATGACACGCTGATCGTGCTGAACGACGGCCGGCGCACCGCGCAACTGCTGCGGCTGGACAAACTCGCCCGGGTGAAGAGCATGCCGATGACGTTGAGTATCCCCTGGGGTCTGTCACCGCTGCCGCTGCCGCACTTCCCGCTGCCGGCCAAGATCCGGATGCAGGTACTCGACCCCATCGACGTGCGAGCCCGGTTCGGTGACGAACCCGACTGGGACCAGGCGTCGGCCTACGTCACCAGCGTCATGCAGGTCGGGTTGTCCAAACTGGCCAGCAAAACCGTCGTCCCGCTGGTTCGGTGAGATGACGCAGACAGTCAGCGTGACACGCCACATCAACTGCCCGTTCGCGGACACCGCCGGCTTCGTCACCGACCCGCACTGCCTGTTCGACGCGGTGTCGGTCTTCAGCCGCTGCCGGTTCATCCACGCCCGCGACGACGGCGAGCTGTGGGATGTCTATTTGGACAGCGGCACGATTCAACTCGGCGGACGCGTGCTCATCGCGACCCCGACCGGCAGCCTGCTGAAGTGGCGTTCGGTGCAGGGCACCCGGCACTCGTTCGCGGCGTTGGCCGAACCCGACGGCGACCGCAGCCGTCTCACGCTGACTCTGACGTTCACCACCACCGGCCTCGGGATCGCGCGGCTCAGCGAATGGGTCGGGCGCGGCCTGGTGTCGCGGAACCTGGACGCGGCAGTCGAGGAGATCCGTCACTACCTCGAGTTCGAGCGGTAATAGCCTCCGACCTGTGACGATGCCCACGTCGGTGGGGACGTGAGCGGATTCCACGCACTGCGCATATATGTGCTTTATTGGTAGCGGCTGTGCGAACGACAGGCAATATCACTGGGCCTGGCTCGCCACGACGAAGTGATCTCGGGCCGGTGCGTCGGCGTTCGGGGTGTTGCAGCCGATTGCACCCGACCGGGAGGGAACGTTATGGACTTCGCGTTGGTGCCGCCGGAAATCATTTCGACGCTGATGTATGCCGGACCCGGCTCGGGGTCGATGCTCAGCGCCGCCACGGCGTGGGAGGAATTGGCCGCCAACCTGTACTCGACGGCGAGTGCATACGAATCGGTGATCACGACGCTGACCTCCGGACCCTGGGTAGGGCCGGCGTCGGCGTCGATGTCGAGTGCGGCCGCCCCCTACGTCGCGTGGCTGCAGGTCACCGCGCAGCAGGCCGAGCAGACGGCCGACCAGGCCGCTGCGGCTGCTGTCGCCTACGAAACCGCCTTCGCCGCGACGGTGCCGCCGCCGGTCGTCGCGGCCAACCGCAGCTTGTTGGCGACGCTGATTGCGACGAACTTCTTCGGGCAGAATCTGCCGGCGATCGCCTCGACCGAGGCTCAGTACGCCGAGATGTGGGCGCAAGACACCGGGACCATGCTGGCGTACGCACTCGCCTCTGCCACCGCCACCACGCTGACGCCGTTCCAAGAGCCCGAGTCGAGCACCAATCCGGGTGGGCTGTCGGCGCAGGCCGGTGCGGTCGCGCAGGCCAACGGCACCGCCGCCGGTGATGCGCAAAGCGCCGTTTCCTCGGCTGCTTCTTCGGCGCAGCAAACGTTGTCCGCGGTCCCGAA
The DNA here is from genome assembly GCF_059813095.1 of Mycobacterium sp. NGS22. Lineage (NCBI taxonomy): Bacteria > Bacillati > Actinomycetota > Actinomycetes > Mycobacteriales > Mycobacteriaceae > Mycobacterium > Mycobacterium sp. NGS22. Next base: position 33,286 of record NZ_JCALDY010000022.1, on the reverse strand, counting down.
CGCGCTGACCGGATTGGCCGGCCCGGCCGCCGTCACCGATCCACTAGCGTCCGGCCTGTCGCCGCTGCAGATCCTGGATCTGTTGGGCGACTTCAGCGGCATCTTCCTCGATCCGGAGATCGGTACCGCGGGAGTGACGCTCGACGGAATCCTCGCCGGCGCGGCCCTGCCCTACGACATCGACGGGTATTACGTCGGTCTGCACACCGACGACATCGTCAGCGGCTGGGCCAGGCTACCGGCGTACTCGGGTCCCGTGCCGCTGCCACCGGCGGCGGGGTCCACTGTGTCGGCCGGCCTGGGCGAAGCCGCCACGGTCGGGGGGTTGTCGGTACCTGCGGGTTGGACGACGGCGGCGCCGGCCATCCGCATGACTACCTTGGCAGTGCCGGCCGCCGCTGCCGCCGCCGAAGGCGTGGCGGGCAGCGCCGGAAACCTGTTCAGCCAGATGGCATTGGCGGGCCTGGCCGGACGTGCGGTGGCCGGCACCACCGGTTCGGGCGGCGGCGCCGGGACACGCGCCCGCGAGCAACTGGGCGGCGTGACCAAGCGGCCGGCAAAACCCGATGCGGAGGCGGCGACGGCCGGCAAGGAGCCCGTCGCTGCGCCGCCGGTACCGGCCGGCGGGCCGATCACCAGCATCGCCGCCGAATTGCGGGAGCTGGCGTCGCTGCGCGACGCGGGAATCCTCACCGAGCAGGAGTTCACCGAGCAGAAGCGGCGCCTGCTGGCCCAGTGAGGTCCTGGCCGGGCCGCTACTTCACCCGGTTGGCGGCGAAGGTCGCGGCCTGGTTCGTCATGCCGTTCTCGATGTAGGAGACGTGCGCGATGATGTTTCCGCCTCCGGTGCAGATCGGGTCATCGGTGGCGCACAAGCTGATCAGCTTGCCGCTGTAGGCGGGGTTGATCGTCGGCAGCGGGCCACCCCACAACGCGCTGGAGAATCCACTGGACGGTTCGCCGAAGTAGGCGACCGCGGCCACCCGGTTGGCCGCCGCGGGCGGCAGCTGATTGGTGGCCAGATTGATCACGGTCGCGCCCTGCGAGTAGCCACCCAGCACGATCTTGGTGTTCGGGCAGCTGTCCACGGTGCCCTGGACGTGGGCGCTGGCGTCGTCGGCGCCGGCCGGGGCGCTGCCGTGGTAGTCGTCGCTGGCCGGGTAGTTGACCGGGTAGACCTCGACGGAACGCCCGGCGATCTGCGAGGTGAGTGAGTCGACGAAGGCCTGGCCCACGTTGCCGAGGCCGGGTTCCTGGTGGGTACCCCGGGCGTAGACGACCGAGACGTCGGCGCACGGGTCGGCGGCGGCGGTCGGAGCGGCGCTGGGCACGCTGAGCACCGCCCACGTCGCCATGGCGAAGACACCGGAGATCCGTGCGAGGCTGCGTGCAGTCATATCCAGATCCTGGCATACCGGCCGTAGCGCGTTCGTCGGCGGCCTGCGAGTTTGGGATCTGGCCGCATCGGGAACGAATCCGGCATCTGGTCACCTGAACAGCGCGGATACGAGGTGTGCAATGTGGACAGTTTTCAGCCGTCTGGTCGCCGTCGCCGCCATGGTGGTAGCGCCCTGGGCGATCGTGACATTCGTATCGCCCGCGGTCAGCTCGGCCCAGTGCGCCAACGGTGAATGGTGGGATCCCACCGGCAAGGTCTGCCGGCCGCTCGGGGTGGGACCGCAGCCGCTGGCGTGCGCGGCCGGCGAGTGGTGGGATCCGACGGCCAACGTGTGCCGGCCGCTCGGGGTGGGACCGCAGCCGCTCGCGTGCGCGGACGGCGAATGGTGGGACCCGGGGGCCAACGTGTGCCGGCCCGTGCAGCCGGCCGGATAGGCGAGCCTGACGGCCTATCCTCTGCGGAGTGGCCGACCCGACCCCCGCGGAGCTACGCAGCCGCCTCGACGAGCTGACGATCCGCGACGCCGCGCGCCTGCGCAAACGGCTGCGTACCGTGCGCGGCGGCAAGCCGGAGCAACTGCAACGGTTCGCCACCCAGGTCACCGCAGCCGAAGCGCTGATCGCCGCCCGGCGTGCCGCCGTTCCCGCCATCACCTACCCCGACCTGCCCGTCTGCGATCGGCGCCGGGACATCGCCGAGGCGATCAGTCGGCACCAGGTGGTGATCGTGGCCGGCGAAACCGGTTCGGGCAAAACCACCCAACTGCCGAAGATCTGCCTGGAGCTCGGCCGCGGCGTCCAGGGGACCATCGGTCACACTCAGCCGCGGCGGCTGGCCGCCCGCACCGTCGCCCAGCGCATCGCCGACGAGCTGAATACCCCGATCGGCGACGTGGTGGGCTTCAGCGTGCGATTCACCGACCAGGTCAGCGACCGCACCCTGGTCAAACTCATGACCGACGGCATCCTGCTCGCCGAGATCCAGCGCGACCGTCGCCTGCTGCGCTACGACACCTTGATCCTCGACGAGGCCCACGAGCGCAGCCTGAACGTCGACTTTCTGCTCGGGTATCTGCGCGAGTTGTTGCCCCGGCGGCCTGACCTGAAGGTGATCGTGACGTCGGCGACCATCGAGCCGCAGCGATTCGCCGCGCACTTCGGGGGCGCACCGATCGTCGAGGTGTCGGGACGCAGCTACCCGGTCGAGATTCGATACCGACCGTTGGAGCTACCGGTTCCCATTGCCGCCGAGGAGGATCCGGACGATCCCGATCACGAGGTCGTGCGTTCCGAGACCCGTGACGAGGTGGAGGCGATCGTCGACGCCGTGCACGAACTGGGCGCTGAACCGGCCGGGGACGTTCTGGTGTTCCTGTCCGGCGAGCGCGAAATCCGGGACACCGCCGAGGCTTTGCGAGAGCTTCGGCACACCGAGGTGCTGCCGCTGTATGCCCGGCTGCCCACCGCCGAACAGCAGAAGGTGTTCGCGCCGCACACCGGCCGTCGGGTCGTGCTGGCCACGAACGTCGCGGAGACCTCGTTGACGGTGCCGGGGATCCGTTACGTCGTCGACCCGGGCAACGCCCGCATCTCGCGCTACAGCCGCCGGCTGAAAGTGCAGCGGTTGCCGATCGAGCCGATCTCGCAGGCCTCCGCGGCGCAACGCGCGGGCCGGTGCGGTCGGGTGGCGCCCGGCGTGTGCATCCGCCTCTACTCCGAGCCGGATTTCGAGGCCCGGCCCCGCTACACCGAGCCGGAGATACTGCGCACCAACCTCGCCGCGGTGCTGCTACAGATGGCGGCCCTGCAGCTCGGCGATGTCGAGAACTTCCCGTTTCTCGACCCACCGGATCGGCGCAGCGTCCGCGACGGCGTGCAGCTGCTGCAGGAGCTGGGTGCCTTCGATCAGCAGGGCGCGATCACCGACTTGGGCCGGCGGCTGGCGCGGCTGCCCGTCGACCCGCGGCTGGGCCGGATGATTCTGCAGGCCGACACCGAGGGGTGCCTGCGGGAGGTGCTGGTGCTGGCCGCGGCGCTGACCATTCCCGATCCGCGGGAACGACCCGCCGACCGCGAGGAGGCCGCCCGCCAGAAACACGCCCGGTTCGCCGACGAGCATTCGGACTTCCTGGCCTACCTCAACCTGTGGAGCTATCTCGGCGAGCAACGAAAGTCTTTGTCCGGCAATGGGTTCCGACGGATGTGCCGGGACGAGTTTTTGCATTACCTGCGGATCCGGGAATGGCAGGATCTCGTCGGGCAGCTGCGCAGCATCGCCCGTGACCTGGGTATCACCGAATCCGACGAGCCCGCCGACCCCGGCCGGATCCATGCGGCGCTGCTGTCCGGGTTGCTCTCGCATGTGGGGATGCGCCGGGAGGACGGACGCGAGTACCTGGGCGCGCGCAATGCCCGGTTCGTCCTGGCGCCCGGCTCGGTGCTCAGCAGGCGGCCACCGCGCTGGGTGGTGGTGGCCGAGCTGGTCGAGACCAGTCGCCTCTACGGGCGGATCGCCGCGCGCGTCCAACCCGAGATCGTGGAACGGGTCGCGGGGGAGTTGGTGCAGCGCACCTACAGCGAGCCGCACTGGGACGCCACGCGCGGGGAGGTGCTGGCCTACGAGCGGGTGACGCTCTACGGCCTGCCGCTCATCGCGCGCCGCCGTGTCGGGTACGCCCGGGTCGAGCCGGCGGTGGCCCGGGAGCTGTTCATCCGGCACGCACTGGTCGAGGGGGACTGGCGCACCCGCCACCGCTTCTTCACCGACAATGCTCGGCTGCGGGCCGAACTCGAGGAGTTGGAGGCACGCGCCCGGCGCCGCGACCTGCTGGTCGGCGACGAGGAGGTCTACGCCCTGTATGACGCCCGCATCCCCGCCGACGTCGTCTCGACCCGGCACTTCGACGGGTGGTGGAAGAAGCAGCGCCACCGCACCCCGGACCTGCTCACCTTCACCCGCGACGAACTGCTGCGCAGCAACGACGACGTCGACCGGCCGGACACCTGGCGCACCGGCGATGCCATCTTGCCCTTGACGTACCGGTTCGAGCCCGGCGCCGCCGACGACGGCGTCACGGTGCACGTGCCCATCGACGTATTGGCGCGCCTGGGCGGCGACGAGTTCGCCTGGCAGGTACCGGCGTTGCGTGAGGAACTCGTCACCGCCCTGATCCGCTCACTGCCAAAAGATCTGCGGCGCAACTTTGTTCCGGCGCCCGACACGGCGCGTGCGGTGCTCGCCCACATCGACCCCGTCGGCGAGCCGCTGCTGGTCGCGCTGCAGCGCGAATTGCGCCGCCGCACCGGGGTTTTGGTGCCGGTGGACGCCTTCGACCTGGATGCGCTGCCGGCGCACCTGCGGGTGACGTTCGCCGTCGAGGCCGCCGACGGCACCGAGGTGGCCCGCGGCAAGGATCTGCCGGCGCTGCAGGACGAGTTGGCGGCGCCCGAGCGCACTGTCGACGGTCGGACCGTACGTGGCTATCCCGCCTTCGTCGACGCCGGCACCGCCGTCGATCTGCGGGTTTTCGCAACGGCCGGCGAGCAGCATTCCGCGCTGGCCGCCGGCCTGCGTCGGCTGTTGCGACTCAGCGCGCCGTCGCCGGCCAAAACCGTTGAGCGGCAATTGGATCCGCGGACCAGGTTGGCGCTGGGCAGCAATCCCGACGGTTCGCTGCGCGCGTTGCTCGACGACTGCGCCGACGCCGCGACGGACACGCTGTGCAAGCAGCCGGTCTGGACGCGCGACGAATTCGCGGCGCTGCGCGATCGGCTGGCGCAGACCCTGCCCGCCGCGACCCTGGACGTCGTGCGGCGGGTGGAGCAGGTGTTGGCTGCCGCGCGGGAGGTCGAGCTGCTGTTGCCCGCACACCCGCCGTCGGCTCAGGCCGAGGCGATCTCCGATGTGCGAACGCAGCTCGATCGGCTGCTGTCGCCGGGATTCGTCACGGCCACCGGGGTCGAACACCTCGACGATCTGACCCGCTACCTGACCGCGATCGGGCGCCGCCTGGACAGGTTGCCGCACGCCATCCAGGCCGACCGGGAACGGATGCAACGGGTGCACACCGTGCAGAGGGCCTACCAGGATCTGCTGCGGGAACTGCCACCGGCCCGGGCCCGGGGAGCCGACGTCGGCGACATCGCCCGCCAGATCGAGGAATTGCGGGTGAGCCTGTGGGCTCAGCAGCTCGGCACCCCGCGACCGGTCAGCGAACAGCGCATCCTGCGGGCGATCGACAGCGTGCGCGATCGGCTCTGACGCCGGTGCCGAGCCCGCTACTCGCGTCGGCCCCGGGTGTGGCGCAACCAGCGACCGCGCTTGATGTCCTTCTCCTCGGTGGCTTCGTTCTTCTCCACGACGCGGGTGTCTTTGGGGGGCAACTGAAGTTCCCGCTCGGCCGGGATGCCGGCCTGCAGCTCTCGTCCCCGCTCGAGTTCGGCGTCGAGCTCGGCGCCGAACAACAGCGCGACGTTGGTGATGTACAGCCACAGCAGGAACACGATGACACCACCCAGCGCCCCGTAGGTTTTGTTGTAGCTGCCGAAATTGGTGACGTAGAAGCCGAAGCCGACTGAGGCGATCGCCCACGCCACGATCGCGACCGCCGCGCCGATGCTCACCCAGCGAAACTTCGGCTGCTGCACGTTAGGACTGACGTAGTACAGGATCGCCACCGCCAGCGAGACGCACACCAGGATCAGCGGCCACTTGGCGACCGTCCAGGCGGTCTGTGCCGCCTCACCCAAGCCGATCGCGTCGCCGACGGCGTCGGTGACCGGTCCGCTGACCACCAGCATCAACGCCACCGCGGCGACCAGCGCGACGCCGGCCAGGGTTAGCCCGGCCTGCAGCGGGCGCAGCTTCCAGATGGGCCGTCCCTCGGCCACCTCGTAGATGCGGTTCATCGCCCGCCCGAACGCGCCGACGTAACCCGAGGCCGTCCACAGCGCCGCCAGCGTGCTGACGATCAGCGCGAACCCGGCCGACGGGTTGTCCACGATCTGCTGGACCGGCTCGCGCAGCATGTCGACCGCGGAGGCCGGCACGAGGCCGGCGGCCGCGTCGAGCAGCGCGTTGGTGGTACTGCGGCCCTGCCCGAACACACCGAGCAGCGAAACCATCACCAGCAGTGCCGGAAACAGCGAGAGCACCGCGTAGTACGTCAGCGCCGCGGCCAGGTCGGTGCATTGGTCGTCGACGAATTCGTGCGCCGTCTTTCGTAGCACGTACAACCACGACGCCTGGGTGAGGTCGTGCGGAGATTCCGGCTTGCTGGGGTCGTCGGGATCGGGTGCCCGGTTCTTCTCCTCGGTGCGCTCGGAGCCCATCTCGGGGTCGGTTTCGGTGTGGGCCATACTCGTTCGTTCCCCGCAGCCGCTGGATCCACACCGCCGAAATCTCGATGAGATTGATCTGGCGGGGATGGGTGCGTACACGGCGCAGCGATGGAAGTATCGCCAGAGTGGCCACCAAGAAACCGCAGACGATCTCCTATCCGGCGCCGGGGTCCCGCCCGCGCCGCAACGACTCCGACCCGCTCGAGCCCCATGTCATCGTCCTGTTCGGTGCGACCGGGGATCTGGCGAAGCGCAAATTACTGTCCGGCCTGGCCTACCTGGATCAGTCCGAGCTCGCGCCCGACATCCACATCATCGCGACGTCACTGGAAGACCTCACCGACGACGAGTTCCGGGAGCTCGCCAAGGAAGCAATCGACAACTACGGCACCCACAAGCTGACCGACGAGCAGTGGGAGGACTTCTCCAAGATCCTCACCTACGTCCCGCAAGACGCCGGACCGGAGGCGTTGGCAGCCGCCGTCGCGAAAGCCGAAAAGGAACTCGGACCGAACACCCGACGGCTGCACTACCTGTCCGTGCCGCCCAAGGCCGCCCGCCCCGTGATAACGATGCTGCGCGACGCCGATCTGGTCGAGCGCTCGCGGGTGGTGATGGAGAAACCGTTCGGAACCGACCTGGCCAGCGCGGTCTCCCTCAACGACTTCCTGCACGAAACGTTCAAGGAATCGCAGATTTTCCGTATCGACCACTTCCTGGGCAAGGAAGCCGCGCAGAACATCCTGGCGTTCCGGTTCGCCAACGGGCTGTTCGAACCGATCTGGAACCGCAACTTCATCGACCACATCCAAATCGATATCCCCGAAGAACTCGGACTCGACCAGCGGGCCAATTTCTACGAGCAAACCGGCGCCTACAAAGACATGGTCGTCACTCACCTGTTCCAGGTGATGGCGTTCGTGGTGATGGAGCCACCGACGGCGCTCGAGCCACGCGCCATCAGCGAAGAGAAGAACAAGGTGTTCCGCTCGATGCTGCCGGTCAACACGTCCCATGTGGTGCGCGGTCAATACGCCGGCTACCGCAAAGAGGACGGAGTGGCCAAGGATTCCGACACCGAGACGTTCATCGCGCTGAAGGTAGGCATCGACAACTGGCGTTGGGCCGGCGTACCGATCTATCTGCGGACCGGCAAGAAAATGGCCGAAGGCATCCGCGTCATCTCGGTCGCGTTCAAAGAGGCACCGCGGACCATGTTCCCACCCGGATCGGGCGTAGGCACCCAGGGCCCCGACCACCTGACCTTCGACCTCGCCGACAACTCGAAGGTCTCGCTGTCCTTCTACGGGAAGCGGCCGGGCCCGGGAATGAAGCTCGACAAGATGTCGATGCAATTCTCCACCCAGGAGATCGACGCCGTCGCCGACGTGCTCGAAGCGTACGAGAGGTTGATCCTCGACGCGATGCGTGGCGACCACACGCTGTTCAACACCGCCGAGGGCATCGAGTCGTTGTGGGAGCGTTCCCAGGATCTCCTCGACGACCCGCCGCCGGTCAAGATGTACCAGCCGGGGACGTGGGGCCCCAACGCCATCCACCAGTTGATCGCGCCGAATGCGTGGCGGCTGCCATTCGAGCGGGAATGGCGCGAGAAGAAATCCGCGCAGGGGGACTAGGCCGTGCACCCCGACAGCGACTCGACCGACGACCTCCTGCAGGAACTGTTGTGGACGTACGGGCCATGCGGTCAGGAAGACGAAGTGCGGGCGGTCTGTGCCCGCGAACTGCGCCCGTTCGTCGACGACATGTGGACCGACGCCGCCGGCAATCTGATCGGTTACATCGCCGCCGGGGATGATCCCGACGGCGACGCCCTGGCCCAGGGCCGTCACCGCTGGAACCCGGCGACCGGACCGGGATCCGGGACGAAAGTCATGGCGCACATGGACGAACTGTCCATGCTGGTCAAGCGCGTCGAGTCGGACGGCACGCTGCATCTGACGCAGTTGGGGACGATGTATCCGGGCAATTTCGGTCTCGGACCGGTTGCCGTGCTCGGCGACCGGGAGACGTTCACCGCGGTGCTCACCCTGGGCTCCGAGCACACCACCAAGGAAAGCCAGCGCATCTGGGAGACCAAACCCGACCAGGGTGATCGGGCACTGGACTGGCAACACGTCTACGTCTTCACCGGACGCAGCCAGCAGGAGCTCGAGGAGGCCGGGGTGCACCCGGGGACCCGCATCTGCGTGGACCGGACCAAGCGGACGCTGGTCGAACTCGGCGACTACATCGGCTGCTATTTCCTCGACGATCGCGCCGCGATCACCGCGTTGCTGCGCGCGGCGCGGCTCCTTCATGCCGCCGGGCGGCGGCCGGCCGAGGACGCCTACCTGGTGTTCACCACCAACGAAGAAATCGGCGGCGTGGGCGGCTCCTACGCCAGTGCTTCGCTGCCCGGCACGCTCGCCCTCGCCCTGGAAGTCGGCCCCACCGAGCAGGAGTACGGGACCAGCGTCGCCGGCGGCCCGATCGTCGGCTACAACGATGCGCTGTGCGTCTACGACAAAGACGTCGCCGACCGGCTGATGAAGATCGCCGCCGAGCAGGGACTCGAGCCCCAGGCCGCGGCCCTCGGCGCCTTCGAATCCGACGCCTCCCACGCCAAGGCCAACGGCCTGACGCCGCGCGCGGGCCTGCTGTGCCTGCCCACGTTGAGCACGCACGGTTTCGAAGTCATCGCGCGCAACGCGATCGACGCGATGGCGGCGATCGTCGTCGAGTTCCTCACCGAACAGCATCCCGAGGCCACCCGCTAGGTTGAACACGAGTCCGAACAACCTGGAAGGGAGGCGGCGTGGGCCAAGAAGCGGCCATGTCGGAAGCCGATCGCGCCTGGATGATCGATACGCTGCTGGCGCTTTTGCAGACACCGAGCCCGGCGGGCCGTACCGACGCGGTGATGCAGTTGATCGGTGACACTCTCGACGAATTCGGCGTGCCCTTCTCGCTGACCCGCCGCGGGGCGCTGACCGCCGAACTCGCAGGAAAGTCCAAGACCACCGACCGGGCGTTGGTGGTGCACGCCGACACCATCGGCTGCATGGTGCGCGACCTCAAGGACAACGGCCGCCTCGAGCTGGTCCCGGTGGGCACCTTCTCGGCACGGTTCGCCGCCGGCGCCCGAGTGCGTATCTTCATCGACGATCCCGACGAGTTCATCACCGGCACGGTGATGCCGCTCAAGGCGAGTGGGCACGCCTTCGGCGACGAGATCGACACCCAGCCCACCGACTGGGAGCACGTCGAGGTCCGCATCGACCGCAAGGTGTCCTCGCGGGAAGACCTGGTCCGTCTCGGCCTGAACGTCGGCGACTTCGTCGCGTTGATCGCCAGCCCAGAGCTCACCGCCGACGGCTTCATCGTGTCCCGGCACCTGGACGGCAAAGCGGGCGTGGCGGTGGCGCTCGCGCTGGCCAAGAACTTCGCCGAGAACAAGCTGGTGCTGCCGCACCGGACCACGATCATGGTCACCATCACCGAGGAAGTCGGGCACGGCGCCAGCCACGGGTTGCCCGCCGACGTCGCCGAGCTGATCTCTGTGGACAACGCGGTGTGCGCGCCCGGCCAGCACTCCCGCGAGGACGGGGTGACCATCCCGATGGCCGACATGCACGGCCCGTTCGACTATCACCTGACGCGCAAGCTGTGCCGGCTCGCCGAGCGATGCGAGATACCGTTCGCGCGGGATGTGTTCCGCTACTACCGGTCCGACGCCGCCGCGGCGATCGAGGCGGGTGCGGGCACCCGGGCCGCGCTGGTCGGCTTCGGACTGGACGGCAGCCACGGCTGGGAACGCACCCACATGGACTCCTTGGAAGCCGTGTACAACCTGCTGCACGCCTGGCTGCAGACGCCGTTGACGTTCGCGCGTTGGGACGCCAAGCCGTCGGGCAAGTTGCGTGACTTTCCGTCGTCGAACCAGCCGGCGCCGAGTGAGCAGTGGGTGCCGCTGTCGCGCGGGGAGCACGCCGAACCCGGTGACGCATCGCCGGGCACGCACTGGCCACCTTCAGTGGGTCCGCAGGCGTGAGGTCCCGTGCGTCCGATCAGTCGGGGATGTAGTCGAACTCGTCGGGATGGGCTCCGGTGCGGCCATCCTCGCCACGGTCCAGTCCGCTGATCACCGTCATGTCGTCCCCGGACAGCTCGAAGTCGAAGATCTCGTAATTGGCCTTCATCCGTTCGGGATTCACCGACTTCGGGAACACGATGTCGCCGCGCTGGATGTGCCAGCGCAGCACCACCTGCGCAGGTGTCTTGCCCACTGATTCGGCGACCCCTACCACCACCGGGTCGTCGAGGACCTTGCCCTGGGCGATCGGCGACCACGCCTCGGTCGCGATCTCGTGCTGCAAGTTGTACGCGCGCACCTGGTCGTTGGTGAAGTAGGGGTGTACTTCGATCTGGTTGACCGCGGGCACGATCGCTGAGGCCGACAGCTGATCCAAGTGGTCTGGCTGGAAGTTCGAGACGCCGATGCTGCGGGCGCGCCCGTCTCGGGCGAATTCCTCGAGCGTGGTCCAGGTGGCGAGAAAGTCGCCGTCGTAGAGCGTCGGCAGCGGCCAGTGGATGAGGAAGAGGTCGATGTAGTCGAACCCCAGCGCCGTCAACGTCTCATCGAAGGCGCGCCGCGCGTCGTCGGGCCGGTGGAATCCGTTGTTGAGTTTGCTGGTGACGAAGACCTGGCTGCGGTCCATACCCGCGTCTCGAATCCCTTGTCCCACTTCCTTTTCGTTGCCGTACATCTGCGCGGTGTCGATGTGGCGGTAGCCCAACTCCAGCGCGGAACGAACCGCGGCGGCCGTTTCGTCGGGCTCGATCTGAAAGACCCCGAGACCCAGTTGCGGGATCAGGTTCCCGTCGTTGAGGGTGATTGACGGGACGTCGGTCATGTACTCATTCCTCCTCGTTGCGGTTGTGGACTGGATGCCCACTTCCCGTCAACTTAATTCGGCGCTGAGGTAACCGACCGCCTGGCGGAATTCGGCCAGGATCTCATTGTCCGGCACCACGAAGCCGTAGTCGGCGTAGACCTGCTCGGTGGAATGCCGGGTGACTGTCCAGCCGGTGGACGCCAGATGTTCAGCGGCTTGACGCCTGGGTCCCAGCCACACCAGCTCGGCGACGTCGATGTCGAGTCCGTGTTTGCGCCAGCTGCTGCGCATCGCGCGGGCACGTTCGTCGGTGAACACGCTCATGTCTTTGATGTTCTCGGTCGCCAACCGGCTTCCGGGTGCGCTCAGCGCGGTGATGTTGTCCAGCAGCCGGTCCTGAGCTTCGGGCGGCAGGTAGGGGAGTAGCCCCTCGGCGATCCAGGCGGTCGGCCGGGCAATGTCGAAGTGGTTGTCGCGCAGCGCTTCTGGCCAGTCCTCCCGGAGGTCGATCCCGACGGGACGGCGTTCGGTCGCCGGTTCGGCGCCCAGCTGGGCGAGGGTCACGTCCTTGAAGGTGATGACGTCGGGCTGATCCACTTCGAAGACCACCGTGCCGGCCGGCCACGGCAGTCGGTAGGCCCTGGCGTCGAGCCCGGCGGCCAGAATCACCGCCTGACGGATTCCGGCGGTCGTCGCTGCGTTGAAGAAGTCGTCGAAGAACCTCGTCCGGACGGCCATCTGCTCGCGGCGCTGCTGATAGGTCATCGGCATGTCGGCGTCGTCGAGCGGAATCTCCCCGTCCAGCATGCGGATGAAGAAGGGATGCCCGACCGCGCGCACCAGCGGCTCGGCGAAGCGGTCGTCGAGCAGCGGTTCGGGAGGGGTGGAGGCCAGTGCCCGCGCCGCCGCCACCATCGTCGCGGTAGCCCCGACGCTGGAGGCGAGGTCCCAGCTGTCCCCGTCGGTGCGTGCTGAACCAAATGACGACATCCGCGTACTCCGTTCCGCCGGGACGATGCGATCCTTCGCCAGCCTAACCGTCGTCGATCAGTCAGCGGGCAGACCGCGGGAGCGCTTGGCCGCGTACATGTGCTCGTCGGCCAGACGCAGCAGGTCTTGCTCGCCGGTGGCGATCCCGGCGCTGAAACCGACCTGGCCCTCGACCTCGGACCAGCGGCGGCGCAGCCGTTCGACAACCTGTTCGGCCTGGGCGCGGTCGGCGCCGACGAGCATGAGCAGGAATTCGTCGCCGCCGATCCGAAAGATGATGTCCTCCTTGCGAACTGACCAGCGCAACGCATCGGCGAAGGCGACCAGCAGTTCGTCGCCGGCCTCATGGCCGTGGCGGTCGTTGTAGCGCTTGAAGTTGTCGAGGTCGAGCAGCACGACCGCCGATTCGGCGGCGTGCATCGACAACCGGGGTCCCAGCGTGCTGCGGTCGAGCAGTTGGGTGAGGGCGTCGGTCTGCGCGATCTTGCGCAGCAGCGCACTCTGCCGCTCCAACCGGTCGATGAGCCAGGCCGGGACTTCGGCGACCAGGACCCACATGATCGCGGGCGGCACCGCGGCCGGTAGCGCGGCGGGGAAGTCCCTGGCGCCGCCCACCAGGAACGCCGCGACTCCCAGCGGCACCAGGGTCAGCGACTGCCAGCGGGGGCGGGTCAGGCCGATGTAGGCGAACGCGATCGTGATGGTGCCGGGGAAGTCCCGGGTGGCGTGCGGATCGATCCACCCGGCCAGCACGGTGACGACGAGCCCTCCCACCGGCCACGCCAGCAGCAGGTCGCGCCGCCGTTCCCAGCCGCGAAGCCAGCCGACCACCGCGCCGCATACGCCCAACACCGCGGCTCCGGCCAGCAGCCAGTGCAGCCGGGTTTCTCCCTTGGCAGCCTCGACGTGCGCAGCCGCCACAGCGTAGATACCGAGCATGCACAGATATCCCGCCACACCGATCGCATGCCAGCGTCGCGTTGTGGGTGGAGGGTCCACGTGCCAGGACACGAGCCAAGAATAGGGTTGCGGCGGCTTATCTCGGCGACGACTTCGACTACGCCGTCGGGACGTGCTGGTGATCCAGCTACCGGGATAGCCGAAAGGCTACTTTCTACAGATGTGCTACGTTCGTAGCATGTCAGACGTGGCATCCCGTGAACTCCGCAACGACACCGCAGGTTTGTTGCGACGGGTTCAGGGCGGCGAAGACATCACTGTGACCGTCAACGGAAAAGCCGTCGCGATGCTGACCGCGGTGCGGCCGACTCGGCGCCGGTGGTTGAGCCGGGCCGAACTGCTCCAGCGTCTTGAATACGCACAAGCGGATCCTGCACTGCGCCAACAGCTCTCCGAACTTGCCGGCGACACGACCGATGACCTCGGGCCCCTACGATGACATCCGCAGGCGTGCTCGACACATCCGTATTCATCGCGAAGGAGAGCGGTCGCCGACTGGATGTGTCACAAATCCCCGACGATGTGGCGACAACCGTGGTCACTCTGGCCGAGCTCAATCTCGGCGTGCTTGCGGCGGACTCGTCCGATGTCCGAGCGCAACGACTGCAAACCTTGGATGCGGTCGCTGACATGGTCGCTTTGCCCGTGGATGACAACGCAGCGCGGATGTGGGCGCGGCTTCGCATTCATTTGGCCGAAACGGGCCGGCGGGTCCGCGTCAACGCTCTGTGGATCGCGGCCATCGCCGCTTCGCGCGGGTTAGCGGTAGTGACCCAGGACGATGATTTCGACGCGCTCGAAGGTGCTGCCGGTCTGACGGTTCTTCACGTCTAGCCGCGACGTGCGAAAATCCGTTGCTGTCTTGACGATTCGGCGCCATGATGGCTGTGCCCGTCGGGCAGCCATTGATTTCACGGAGGAGTTGAGGATTGTGAAGCTGGCAGAGGCGCTGTCGCTGCGCGCAACTGCGGCGCGCCGGATCGAACAATTGCGGTCTCGAATCGTGAGCAATGCGCGGTACCAAGAGGGTGAAGACCCGGCTGAGAACGCCGCCGCGCTGCTCACCGAGGTCGATGAGGTCCTGGACGAGTTCGAAGCTCTCATCCGTCGCATCAACCGCACCAATGCCGCCACCGAGGTGGGCGCGGAGGGCACGTTGACCGATGCGCTGGCTCGCCGTGACGCGCTGCGCTTGCGGCATCACGTGCTGAACACGGCGGCCGATGCGGCGGCGGGCAGCAGTCAGTCCGGGTACGCACGCCAACTGCGATCCGAGCTGAAGATGTTGTCCGCGTTGCCGGTTGCCGAGTTGCGTGGTCGAGCCGACGGAGTGGCCCGAGAGCTGCGCGAGCTCGACGTGCTGATCCAGCGCACCAACTGGGAGGCGGAACTGCTGGATTGAGCGGAGGTGAAGCAGGTAGTTGTCATGGAGGCGTGCACAAGCCCTTGACCGGCGGGCAAAGCTGGTCACTCTGGCGCACGGAGGGCAGTGCAGAGGGTTCGATTCCCTCGATCACATCGCAGCCCCGCATCGCGCACAGGTGACAGGGCACGGCACACAGCACACCACCACCGTGCAGATCCATGACGACGAGGGCGGGTTCGGGGTATTCACCATCCAGGAGCTTTCATCGGACCAGAAAAAGACAGGCCGTTATACGTTGACCCCTGACGGCGAATCCACCCGTCTAACCCGGGCTCAGCCCGCGGCGGCGAGGATCTTGAGCACGAAGATGAGCGAGTCGCCCGGCCGGATTCCTGCGCTGGGCTGACCTTCGGGATAACCGTCGGCGGGCGTCGCGGCGACGGCCACCGTGGACCCGACTTTCTGTCCGGTGATGGCCTTCTGGAAGCCGGGGATGACCCCGAGGAGCGAGAAGCTGGCCGGGGCACCGCGCTCGTAGCTGCTGTCGAACACCGAGCCGTCGCGTCCGTTGACGCCCTGATAGCAGACGGAGACCCGCGCCGTAGCCGGTACCACCGGCCCGTCCCCGGCCTGCAAGGTATGGACCTGGGTTTGGGAGACGCTGAACGGCGCCGTCACCGTCACCCGCGGCGCGGCCGCATCTGTCGGACCGACGACCGCGATGCTGCCGGTAGTCCCCGAAAGCGTCCAGTCGCTTGCCGCGCCGGCCGGTGGTGCCGCGGTGGGGCAGGTGCCGGCGGCGGTCGCTACGCCCGATCCATCAAGGGTGGCGCCGGCGAAGACGGCGGATGCGAGCGCGACGGAGGAACAGACCCGGGAGAATTTCACGGCCGCCACGCTACAGCCACCTCGAGGCCTCGCTCGCCGCGAGTCCGCCCGGTGGCGCAAGCTGGGGAGCCGCAGTAGATTGGACTAATCGCACAAATTAGACAAAACAGTCAGAATGGACGTAACCGAGGGGAGTGAGCGCCATGTCTACAGTCGCCTTCCGTAACCGCGACGGCAAGCTGGTCGATGTACCCACGGTGACTGCCAGTCACCTCCGAAATGCCTTCGGCGCCGTTTTTGAAGAGGCCGCCACCCGTGGGGCAGTGGTGATCACCAAGCACGACACCCCGCGGGCGGTGCTGGTGTCGTTCGCCGAATTCGAGGCGTTGACCGCTTCGGCGACCCCCGTCCTCGATGGCCTCAGTGCGCGGTTCGACGAGTTGTTGTCAGCGATGCAGACCTCCGAAGCCAAAGCCGGGGTTGCTGCGGCGTTCGACGCCACACCCGAGGAGCTCGGGGCCGCTGCGGTGAGGGCCGCCCGACGGCGGTGATCCGGCACCGCTCATGGCCCCAGCACGCATCAGCGTAGTAGCGGGCGTCAACGGCGCCGGCAAGAGCAGCATCGTCGGCGCGACCATCCGCGACAACGGCGGTGAGTACTACAACCCCGACGAAGCCGCACGGGAGATCATGGCGGCCCATGCCGGACTGGGCCAGACCGAGGCTAATGCCGCGGCGTGGGAACAGGGCCGAATGTTGTTGCAACGGGCGATCGATGACGGTCTCGACTTCGTGTTCGAGACCACACTCGGCGGCAACACGATAACGGCACTGCTGGCCGCAGCCGCCAAGCGCGGCATAGAGATTCACGTCTTCTATGTCGGGCTCGCCAGCCCGGATATGCATATCGCACGGGTAGGGCAGCGGGTTCGCGCCGGCGGGCATGACATTTCCGACGCCGACATTCGCCGGCGGTACCGGCACAGCATGATCAATCTTGTGACGTTGCTGCCGGTGCTCACCGAGTTGCGGGTGTACGACAACTCGATCACCGCCGATCCCGCGCAGGGGCAGCCACCGCGTCCGGTCTTGGTGCTGCACTGGAAGGAGCGCCGGATAGTCGGTCCCCCCGACTTGACCTCTACGCCAGATTGGGCCAAACCCGTCGTCGCGGCCGCGCTGGAACTCACCAACTGATCAAGGCCCCGAATCCGGGATCATCAACGTCGGCACCGCCAAACCGCTTGTGCGGCAGCGGACAAGGCCGCCTATCCGTCGCGATCGCCACCTGCAGCCGTCGGCGAATCTCGCCCAGCACAACGAAACAGCGGTACAGGGCGTCTCACCAGTGACACACTCTAGTGATGGGCCGTCTGTCGTGCCCATCGACCGCGAGGGGGGCGCGATGACCGAGAAAACTTCGGCGGCAGCGACGCCGAAATCTCCGATAGAGAAGACCGATCCGGAAATCGAACGCGAATTGCGGCTGGCCGTCACGATGAACGGCGGCGTCAGCCTGGCGGTCTATATCGGTGGTGTCGCACACGAATTCAACAGATTCACCCGAGGCGCCGCTGGATATCGCGCACTGCTGTCGAAGTTCGGTTACGCGTCGAAGGGCCCGACCGACGAGCCGTCTGATGTGTTACCCATCATCGACGTCATCACAGGCACCTCAGCCGGCGGGATCAACGCCGCGGCGCTCGCGCTTGCCCAAGCCAACGTCAACGGCGATCTGGATGTGTTGAAAGGGCTGTGGATTCAGCACGGGCAGATCGGGGACCTGATGAGGGAGCCCTTTCATGCCGGTCCGGCATCCATCTTGCGCGGTGACGACTTCTTCTACCCGCAGATCCGCGCGGCCTTCAAACGACTGATCGACGGCTACCAACGAGCCCCCAAGATAGTCGAGGACTCTGAGGATTCCGCCGCACGTCCCGCAGGCCAACGACGTTTGCGTCCAGTGGATTTGACGATTCCTGCCACATTGCTGACCCCCATCCAAACCTTCTCGGTCGATGATCTGGGAACCGGCATGGTGCAGCCCCAACATGCGGGTCTCTTCTATTTTCGGGGCAGCAACCGAAGTGTTCCGGACGACGGTCCACCGGCAGACGCCTTCTCGGATGGACCCGCAAAGAGGGATGGACGAAACGTCAAGGATGACAGCGACGAGCGGCGCGAAATCGATGTAACCGTTGAAGCTCTCGCGCTGGCGGCGCGCGCCTCCGCAGGCTTCCCGGCGGCCTTCGAGCCGACCTTTGTTCCCGTGCGATACGACGGCACCACCGATGACAACCGGCCGGACATGGGGTATTACGCGGATTGGGCAGTCACCGGAAAGCAAGAGGACGACACACGAGATCTGTCACGTTTTGCCGTTGACGGGGGAGTACTCGCCAACACGCCGACCCGCCCCGCGTTGTCGGCGATTCGCCGACAAACAGTCACCAAGACAATGGTGCGCCGGGTCCTTGTCCTCGTCCATCCACACGCTGAATACGCCAGCGACATCGACAACATCGGTGATGATCCAGGCAAACCACCCACGCTCGCAGGCACTCTCACGAAGGTCCTGAGCGCCTCCGGATCTGTTGGCTCTCGCACTTACGTCGAGGAGATCCGCCAACACAATGACCTCGCGCTGCGGTGGCGCGACGGCCGAGAAGCCGCGATGGTGCAGTTCACTTCCGACACGCTGGCCGACTTCATCGGTGAGACCGACGACGGGTGCCCGTCCTGGCAGCTGTTCCGTCGCATGCGAATGCGGCGCGCCGCGTACGTCATGGCGCAGCAGATACGCGAAGATTTCGCAACGCCTTTCGCCAAGTTGATGCAGTACGCCGCCGAAGTCTTGCAGGACGCTGATGACAGCAATGCGGCTGGCTTGCCATTCCTGCCCAAGAGGCCACCCGGACCCAAGGACTTCGATAAGAACTCGAAGGAATGGCGGTGGGGACTGCAGTTGGCGGTCGGCGTCGCGACCCAAGCGACCGATGTGCTGCGCCAGCTGATCAACTCGCGACAGGACATTCCGGTCTCCGAGACAGACTGCACCGACCTAATCGCCAAAGCTTATGAGGCGTGGGAGACAGCGGTGAACGTCGGCATCGAGCTCGATCAGATCGGGGAGGAACAAGATCGGGAAAGACGGTCCAAAGCGGCCGCCGCCCGACAACGCCGGATAGCGGCTGCCAGGCAACGCGCGTCCGTCGACAGTCCGCCACACGAAGAGGAGCAGGAGAGCAACAGAATCCGCAAATGCCTTCGCCAAAACCTGTGCGACTACGCCACCAAGATGCTGTCGACGACTACCAGCGATGCGACCAACACCGCGGAGACCTCAGACGGCGAAAGAACGATAAAGGCATTGCGCCGTATCGCTTCTTCTTTTGTCAAGGTCGTCACCGCTCTCCAGGCAGCACTCGCCGCGTCGAACTCAGGTGCCCCTCACCGTGATGGTACGGCGCAGGAGGTTCCGCGAAACAAGACCGCATCACTGCTGGAGCCGCACAATCCGCTGCGCAACGTCACCGACGAAACCGAGCTTCTGAAGCGGATGGTCCAAATCGAGATCGTGGCCTATCTCACCGCCGAACAGGACGTCAACGACGCGTCGGTGCCCACTGCGCCAATCGAATTCGTCCAGTTGAGTGCGCAGATCCAGCAACACTTCGCGCCCCGCTTCACCTCCGACGACAAACTCGCCGGGATGTCCCTGAACCGGTTCGGCGCGTTCCTGAAGCGGGCATGGCGCGCCAACGACTGGATCTGGGGTCGGCTCGACGCGGCCAAGATACTGATGCTCATCATCTTGACGCCCGAGATGATTCGAGGACTGAATGACAGCAACAGCGAGGCCGCCGGGCAAAACGGTAGCGCCGAACAGATTGTCGACGATATAGCCGAGCGGGCGTTTGCGAACGATGAGCTCTATGTCGCCCTCGCGAAACCCACACCTGCCAACGAGGCGCCAAGCAAGCTGGGGCGATTGCGTACGGACGCGATCACGGACGTGAAACGGGCCCTCGCCGGCAGTGACGAGCCGATGGTCAATCTCGCCAGCCTTGCCGCGTACGGTTTCCAAATCGCAACAGCCGCAGAGGATGTCCCGTGGCTGGCCACGACGATTCTCGACGATCGCGAAGATGGGGCGACCGGGGCAGAGACCGCCGAATTCATCAATCAGTTTGATTCCCTTCACCGAGACGGTGACGGCGGCCGGCCGCCTGACGGTTATCGGTTGCTCACGCTGTTTGCCGACTCGCGCATCGGACAGGAAGCTCTGGCCGGTCAGATGCCGAGCGATCTGATGATTCGTACCACCGCGACCGCGGCCGCCACTGCGTTGACAGCACTGAGCTCCGAGAGGTCCGGATTGGGTTTCGCCGCACCGGTGACCAGGGTGGCTCGTGGCTTCATCGCTCTGCCGTATTGGACGCTGACGAGTTTGTCCAGTCGAAGCCCCGTCGCCAGAACTCTGGCCACCTTGATGTTGGCACTCGGCGTGACTTTGACTGCGCTGTCGCTGCTTACGGATCTGCCAGGCTTTGTGGGCAAGTTGGTGCCGACCGTCGGGATCACGGCGCTGCTCACACTTCTGGTGTTCGCCACGTTGCGGACGCGCTCGTTGGTACACGGGGCGGCGTTACTCGGCCTGTACATTCCACTGATCGCCTACGCGACAGCCGGTGCCACGCAGCCTACGAACGCCAAGGCCCCGGGCGAAGCAAGTGTCGGAGTGATTTGTCTGGTGTTGCTGGTGGCATCGGTGGTGGTCGTCGCCAACTTTGCCCCGAACACGCGATCGCCAATTGCTACTCTCAACAAGTTGTTTCGCGCGTCACGGTCATGGATACGCGCTCGCAAGGCCGTGCTGGTGCGCACACTGCTGATCTTTGTCGCCGGTGGGGCGGCGGCACTGCTGTTTTACGTCTGGCTGAGGCAGCCGATCCTGGATCTCTACCACCGGTGCCCGTGGGCACAGGGTTTGGTTGCGTGGCTGGGACGCAACCTCAGCAGCAGTCCGTGGACCGGCGACTTTTGTTCTCTCGCAATCGTTCCGGTGGTTGGCGCGGCTCTGTACGGAGGCGTTGCGGCGTATCTCATCTCGAGGCGGTTCCGTCCGTCAGCACCGGCCGGTTCTGTCACGCGGCTAGCCGACCCGGCCGGTCTGGCGACGGCGTGGTCGCCGGTGTACGGGTCCTTCTACCTCCTGGCGGGTGTCACATTGGTACCCCTTTTGGGTATGGGCGTACGCAATTGGCTGCAGACCGCGGCAATCGTCTCGACCGTCTTCGGGCTGGTTTTCTGCGTGGTCGCGGTACATCTGATTCCGTTCCTGCGCGAGCGACGACTTGTACGACGACTCGCGACACATTTCGGACCGCGCGGCAATCCTTACGACGATGCCGAGTTCATCAGCGCGCTAGCGACTGTCGGAGAGTTCTCCAATTACTTGCTGGGCGTCAAGACGGATCAGAGGGCCGACACGACGCCCGTCGGGGCCGACACGCTGCCCGTCGGCCCCACAATCCGACCGTCCGTTTTGTCGAAGCACGGCAAGCGGGTGCAGAAGCGCGTTTGCCGTTCCGTCGAAAGCCAACGGCGGCAACGTAATCCAACCGGGTCGCTAGCCGCCGGCCGGGCTGGCAAGCAGTCCAAGGAACTCTGAGCCGCCGAGCGGGGAGCGGTTATCGGAAGCCGGCGGCGGTGTTGGCGGAGCTCCGCCCGCTGCCGCGATCCAGCGCAGGCTCAGCCGAACTCATTCGTCGCCGCAAGAATCTCCCACAGGTGAGCGTCCAGACGCGCTCCGACGCGCCATCGATGATCTGAACCGACTCGTCGCTGTGACAACCGTTTCGAGCCGGGGGACCCTGGACACCTCAACGGTGATCCTCCTCGGGCGGATATCCGACCCATCCGAGAAAACGTCGGCTGGCAAGCGTCCACGCGTCAATCAGTGGTAGCGTCTCGCATCCCACATCGGTACCATAGCGCGATGAGCAAACAGATCGCCGTTCGGCTCCCGGACGAGGTCGTCGATTTCATTGACAGGGAAGTGGACCAGCGGCACGTCGAGAGCCGTGCATCGTTTGTACTCAAAGCGCTCGAACGTGAGCGACGCCGGCTTATCGCCGCCCGCGATGCGGCGATTCTGGCCACCCGGACCACGGCCGACGATGACTTCTATGCGCTCGCTGCTCATACCTCTACCCTCGAGTTGGATATCGATTGAGGCCAATTCACCTCGCCCAACTCGATAAGGCTCGGCCGGTTCTGATCCTCACTCGGGAACTCGTGCGGCCTCACCTGACCAGAGTCACCGTGGCACCGATCACCGGAACAGCTCGCGGCCTGTCGACCGAAGTTCCAGTAGGTGTGCGTAACGGGCTCGAGAAAGATTCCGTCGTCAGCGTCGACGACATTGTCACGATCCCGGTTACGGCCCTGGGCCGCCAGATCGGGTTCTTTCTTCCTGATCAAGAGGAATCGCTGACATCGGCGATTCAGCACGCCTTCGATCTGGACTGACAAGCAGGGGCCGTGGCGAATTCGCTTGCCGCGCGGCTTATTGCCGATGCGCCGACTGTCATACAAAACGTCGTACGCTGTTGCTGTGGCTGACACGATTTCCTTCCGGCCGGACGACGACACGTCCAAGGCGCTGGAGGTCTTGACCAAAGATGGCACGGCCGTGTCCGCGGCCGTTCGATCTGCCCTCATCGAGGCGGCACGACGGAAGGCCGCCGCGGCGATTCGCGCCGAGGCGGAAAGTCTTGCCGAAGACGAGTCCGATCGCGCTGAGGCAATGCAGGTGCTGCGCGATATGGAGACGCTGCGTGCGTGGTGAGGTCTTTCAGTTGCATGCCCCACGGGGGAGTCGCGGTCACGAGCTGTCGGTTTCCCGCTACGCCGTCGTCGTCCAGTCAGATCAGCTGCCTCTGTCAACCTGGCTGGTTCAACGTCTACGTCGGCCCGTGCCGCAAGCTTCCGTCCCGAGGTTCAGATCGGTGGCGTGAACACCCGGGTGCTTGCCGAGCAGGCCGCGGCGGTCGACCCGGGCCGACTCGGCAGGAGCATCGGGTTCCTCAGCTTCGACGAGATGCGCCGCGTTGATGCGGCGTTGCGCATCGTCCTCGATCTTTGAGCGCTGCCGCAGCGCAACGTGGCGAGCTTTACCGGTAACCCGCCATATTTGATCTCGCCGTATTCCTCACCGAGGCAAGCCGCGATCGCCACCGAGTCCTAGATCTGAAATCTGGGCGTCGTCCTGGCCAAGCAGGAGAGCACGGGTCGGGTAGCACTCGAAGCCTGCCCGGCGTTCGTTTGCTGAACGCATGGGACGATCCGCCATGCCCTATGTCTACAATTCGTCTACACTGGCTTTATGGCAGCAGAAACCACAACTGTCCGAGTCCGCCGTTCCGATTCTGAGCGGCTGCAATCTCTAGCCAAGGCTCGTCAAACCGCTGTCGTCGACGTCGTGCACGCAGCCATCGACGCCTTGGAGAGGCAGGAATTCCTGCGCGGGCTCAATGGGGATTACCAGCGCCTGCGCAACGACCCCGAACTGTGGGAGCAATACCTGGCCGAGCGTCACGAGTGGGACGCACTGGCTTGATCTGGCGAGGGGAGGTCTACCACGTCGATCTCGGCCAGCCAGTCGGACACGAGCCAGCCTTTCGCCGACCGGCGGTGGTGGTGTCGGTCGACATTCTCAACAACGGACCGGGCGGTTTAGTGGTCGTCGTCCCGATCACGACCACTGGTTACGGCCTGCGAAGCCACGTCGAACTTGAGCCAGTGATCAGCGGGTTGGGCCACACTTCCTACGCGCGCTGCGACCAACTGCGGGTGATCTCCGTCGAACGACTGTCATCTCGCCAGGGAATGGTTAGTCAAGAACAGATTCAAGCCATTGACCAAGCACTGCGCTTCGTCCTAGATCTGTGATGCCCAGCTCTCGGGATAGCGCGTCGTCGTCGAATGAAACAATTGGGCTGATTCATCAGATGAAACGGCGTAGTTTACCGGTAACCCGCCATATTCGATTTCGTCGTATTCCTATCCGTGCATTGCGGGGGACTGACTCTGGCAGCCGAGTCCGGACGGCTTGTGTCGTACGTGATGCCGGACCGGGCGACGGTCAGCCGCCGACCCGAAATTAGCCAGCGATTTGTTTGCTGGACGGGTCTCGCGGTCAGCTGGCGAGCCCGAGGCAACGGCCCTGGCATCGCTCGGGGTCGCGACTATCATCAGTCCGATTCCTTGAACGGACAGAATGTCGGCGCAGCTGAGTAGGGTCTCTCAGCGGGCCGTCGATGGGATTGAATGTATGAGCGTGGAACTGCCTCGGAGCTGGCCGACATCTTGGCCAAACCGCCGAGGCCGCCGCGGCCCTTCTCGTAGAAACCGGCGAGGTGTCGCACCAAGATGCATGATTCAACGATGTCGGCGGCCGTCCATCGAAAGTGGCGGGATCGGATCGGTCAAAAGTGTGCCCTAACCCAAAGCAATTAGCACGTGGCGCCAATACGGTGGTGCCGACTACCCAGCTGACGATCCGGCTCCGATGGGGGACAGGTATTAACGTCGACCCCGAGGCGCTATTGGTTACCTCGACGCGGAAAGTTCGATCCGATCACGATTTCGTGTTCTATAACGCGCCCCGACACCGATCCGGCGCAGTATCGCTTCAGGAAACGACACCCACCGCTGCCACGATGCTGATCGACCTCGGTGCGGTCGAGTCCGGCATCGACGCGATTGTTATCGCAGGCTCTGTGGATTCCGGCACATTCGCTGACACCCGGTTCGTATCGATCACTGTTGGGTCGACCGCCGGAGCACTGGTCGAATTCCAGCTCGCTGATCCACAGGCGATTTCGGCGATGGTGTTGGGTGAGATATACCGCCGAAACGACGGTTGGAAATTCCGCGCCGTCGGCCAGGGATGGGACACCGGGTTGAAGGGCCTTGCCATCGACTACGGCATCACCGTCGACGAGGAACCACCAGTCCAACCTGGTGGATCGCATCCAGACACCCCACCGCCGCCTCTAGGCCGGCGCGCCGACTGGTACCCCGACCCTGCTGATGCGAGTGTTCAACTCTGGTGGGACGGGAGCCGCTACACCGGCGAGTCCTACCGCCTACCGCCACAGCACGACCCGGTCGTCTGTGAGCGCTGCGGCCAACCACGAAAGAAGCGACGATTCGGCGCTCCTCGCCCCTGTCGGACGTGTGAAAACCACGCCAACGCCGTCCTCAGCCAGTGGCGGGTGGACGCCACCAACGTGCTCGCCACCACCGGACCCCACGGACCGCCTTGGGATTCTCTCTGGTCAACACTGCGGCGCGCTCGGATCGCCGAGGACTCCGGGCGCGCAATCCTACGCCCGCTCGCATTGGCCCACCTTGAGCGTGTCGTTGCGTTCGCCTTCGCGGACGGTGTGATCGAACAACACGAACTCGACGGATTCGAAACTGCCGTCGCAGCCCTGGGGATCGCCGATCCCTCCATCGACGACATGCGCAACCGACTGCTTCGTGGCCTGGAGCTTTCACGCATCCGCGACGGCAACCTCCCTCGCATTCAGCACGGAAGTCTGCACCTCGAAATGGACGAGATCCTCCACCTCGATGAGCCGGCGACACAGATTCGGTATCTCGCCAGTGGGCCAAAGCAGAACCCAGGTCGGCTGATCGCCAGCAGCCGCAAGCTTCGGTTCGTCGGCGTCGGAAGTGGCACCGAGTTGCCGTGGACGAAGGTGATCTCGGTGCGCAGCGAATACCGGAATGTCGTCGTCGAGGCGACCACGGCGCGAGGCAGCGCCACCTATGTGGTGAACGACAGCGCGTATGTGACTGCGGTTTTGGAAGGAACGGTGCGAGTCGCAAAACGCCTCATCCTGGTTCGCGGCCAGCGGGACACTCGCGCGATCCCGCAACACGTTAAATCGGCTGTCTGGCAACGTGACGGCGGCATGTGCAGGCAATGTCGCGCGACACAATATCTCGAATACGACCACGACATCCCACTCTCCCGCGGCGGCGCCACAAGCGTCGACAACCTGCAAATCTTGTGCCGCCGATGCAATCTCGCCAAAGGCGCACGAATCTGAGCCGAAGTTGGCCCGCTAGGCGTCTAGAGCGGACCGCAGCCATGCCCATCGACGATCCGGGCCAGGATGCGGCGAGCGGTATGGCGCTGCTTCTTAGTTAGGGGCGGCCTGAGAGGCGTAGCGCCTCTTGCACGGTCGGTTCGACCAATTGAGTAAGTAGTATGCGACAGTGCCCCGTGGGGTGGTGGACTTCGGATCGGCGTGTGCTCACGCGTGGTGATCAACGAGTCGCGATGAATGTTAGGCGATTTGGCGTTGCTCGGCGAGGGGTTGGTCGGCGGACTGTTTGGTGGCGATGACTTTGCGGAGTTCGGCCATGGAGATCTCGGACAGGTAGCGGCGGGTGACCTGCCATTCGTCGTGACCTTCGATGACCGGCGGCGGCCAGGCGCAGGAACGCGGCGGGGTTGGGGAAGATTTTTAACGACGTCGGCGCGTGCGTTTGATCAGATGAAACGGCGACGCTTAGTTGACATAATGTCGCTTATCGGCAAATCGACTACGTGGGCGGACGGTGGAGTTGTCCTGCAACGCCTGGAGATTCGCCACTGCACTGCCGTGCACCCACGGCCTGCCGCAGGCAACTGAGCTCTACTGCTTGCGTCGCCGACTGTCTCAATCCGCAGCCGCCAATGGCCGGGCGTCACCCTTCCGTCGTCATCAGAGTGCGACGGCCTGACTGCCGTGGCGTCGCAACCCACCGCTGACCCGCACCGGTCCTGCACAGGCGCCGCCGCCCTCCACTGTTATTTCGTCACCGTGACGAATTGCGTTACAGCGCTGGGTTATTGAGGCCCCTGCAGATCAGGCAACAACAAACGAATCGTGGTCAGCGCGTCGTCGCTAAGTCTCAGCCTGTTTAGCTTCGGTTGCGGTGCCCGGTGGTTCGTAGGGTTGGTACCACCACCAGTCGGCGCGTTCGCCGTGGGGTCCCCGCCACGGCGGGACGTCGGGCGGAGGCTCGTTGGGCGGACGCGCCAGGGATCCTGAGCTCAGCGCCCGCCCGTCACTGTCGGTGACCACCAGACTGTCGGCGGGTCCGGTGAGGGTGATCAACCCGCGGTGGTGGGCCCGATGGTGATAGGGGCACACAAGCACCAGGTTGAACAGTTCGGTAGGCCCGCCGTCTTCCCAATGGCGAAGGTGATGGGCATGCAGACCCCGGGTGGCCCCGCACCCGGGCACCGCACAGGTGGGATGGCGGTGCTCGAGCGCCCGGCGCAGCCGCCGATTGATCACCCGAGTCGTGCGGCCCGCGCCGATGGGCTCGCCGTCGCGTTCGAACCACACCTCGCAGGTGGCGTCACAACTCAGATACTGGCGTTCAGCCTCGCTGAGCAGTGGCCCCAGATGCAGCGCGGCGGCGCGCTGCGCGACATCGACGTGCACCACCACGGTGGTGTGCTGCCCATGCGGACGGCGGGCGGCCTCGGTGTCCCAGCCGGCCTCGACCGGCCGCATAAACGCCTCTCCGTTACCGGGCAGCGGCGGGCGCAGATCGGGGTCGCCGTCGCTGTGATCGTTTTTCCATTCGGTGACCAGTGCTTCCCGATGCGCAGTCAGCGCGGCGTCAAATGTCGCCGCATCCAAGTGCGGCAGTTTGATCCGCCAGCAGGTGAACCGCTCATCGCAGGTCTTGGTGATCACCGGTCGCGTCGGCTCGGGCGCGGGCTCGGGCTCGGGGCGCGGTTCGAGCTTGACCGCGGTGCGTAACTGCCGACCGTGGCCACCGCCGCCAACTGCGCATAGTGCTCGTCAGATCCTTCCCCGGTGCGCGCGGCAATCACCCCGACCTGATCCAGCGACAACCGTCCCTCCCGCATTCCTTGGGCGCAGCGCGGGAACTCCTCGAGCCGGCGCGCCACCGTGGTGAGCGTGTGCGCGGTCGCCGAAGACAAAGCCAGCTTCCAGCCCACGAACGCCGCCACCGAACGCGCACCGGTGGCCCCGCACAACTCGTCGCGCTCCATTTCGGCCACGATCTCCACCACGCGCCCATCGATGGCGTTGCGCTGACCGGCCAACTCCGCCAGTTCCTCGACCAACGTATCCAGACGCTCACGCGGACTCACGACGGGAGACGACGACATAACCTCATCATCGCAGCGAGGTATGACAAGTTCGGACCGCGCAATTCAGGCGCGTGGCGCCGCGATGATTTTTGTCCGCCGGTGCAGTCTGATCTGCATGGGCAAACTCATCTATGGCTTCAACGTGTCGGTGGACGGCTACATCGCGGACGCGCACGGCAACATCGACTGGTCCGAGCCGAGCGAAGAACTGCACCAATACTGGAACGACTTCGCGCGAGAGACCGCCCTGTCGTTCTACGGCCGACGCCTCTACGAACTGATGTCCGCGTACTGGCCGACCGCAGACGAGGCCCCGGACGCCACCCCTTTGATCGTCGACTACGCGCGGATCTGGCGCGACATGTCCAAGGTGGTGTTCTCGCGCACGCTGGAGTCCGTCGACTGGAACTCCCGCCTGGAACGCGGCGACCCGGTCGAGGTGGTGACGAAGCTGAAAGCCGAAACAGACGGCAGGCTGGAGGTGGCCGGTGCAACCCTGGCCGCACCGATCGTGCAGGCCGGGCTGGTAGACGAATACCGGATCGTCGTTGCGCCTACCGCCGTGGGCGGCGGCACCCCGTTCTTCCCGGCCCTGCCGTCATGGATCTCGTTGCGACTGTTGGAGAATCGCACCTTCCCGTGCGGCACGGTCCTGCTGCGCTACGAAGCGAAACGCGACTGATAGCGCTTCCCTACTAATCCCCCGCGCAAGACGTCGACTCTGCCCCGATGGCCGCGACCTGCCGAGAGTCCGGGCGGCTAGAACCACCCAAATCCCCTGCCCACGAACCTATCTCCCGATATCCGCCCGCCCCGAATGTGGACGTCCCGGCACGCCGTGATGCACATTGACCCGCGGTCCGCGTTGCAAGGCATCCGCGGTCGTCTCGTGCAACCGAAGAATCCGCCCGCCGACCTGGACGTACGCGCCCGGCCGCCAGACGACGGGCTCCCACGGACTGAGCCTGGACCAGCGCAGCTGTGGCTGTTCGCGCACGAACACTCCATTGGTGGAATTCGTGTCGACGATGAACACTTCGCCGTTGACGATGCGCACTTCGGCGTGGGCTCGTGACATCTCGCCGGAGTGATCGTCGATGCGCACGGGACGAAGTCCCCGCTGCGCAGCTTCCGACCCGTGCGGATCCCGACCGATCAAGCAGTCCCGATCGACCTCGAAGCGGGAGTTGTCGTCGAGGGAAACCCAGCGCTTCGGCTGCGGCGCATGGTCCATCGGGGCGGCAGGCACGTTCTCGAAGCGGGCGGGCTCGGGGCGGTGCGGGGGCACCGCCGGCGCGTCCCGCCGCGACCACAGGACGGCACCTTGTCCCGGCACGGTCCCGCCGGAGAGCTTGTAAACGCCCTGTCCCTCGGCTGCGGCGCGCGGCCTCGCGATGAATTCGTCGACGGTGATGACGGCCGCGACGACCGGTACCGGCACCGACCGGTGCACCAAGCGTCCGCGGCCACGCAACACCGTCTGACCCATACCGTCGTCGAGTGCCACGGTGACACTGCCGCACAGCAGGATCTCCAGACCCGTCGCCGTCGGCATCACGATCCCGATGTCGACCAGCGTGTGGTCCCAGGGCTCCTTGGCGAGTTTCTGGAACGCGCTGACCAGCTTCTGCGGGTCGGACCGTCCAACCATGTCGGACAATGCGGCCATCTGCTTGGCGGCCAGGGAGTGCTGAGACAGCGGCGACCGCTCGCGGTGCGCCACGACGATCACTGTGCCGTTGACGTTGGCCACCAGGTGCTGTCCGGGGATGACCTCGATCTCGCTGGACGACGCGGCCGGGGTGCGCCCGACCACGACGGGTTCCTGGGGCACCCACGCAGGAACGCCAACCGGCATCTCGGGGGGACCCGCCGGGGCGGGGGCCGACGGGGCCGCGGGTGCAGCCGGGGCCGGGGCGACGGCCGCCGTGGCCGGGGTCTCGATGACTTCCGCGGACGGCGCCTCGCTGATGCCGATGCGAGAGTGCAACCACCGCAACGGTTTTGGCGCCCACCAGTTGAGGTCGCCGGCGACCTGCAGGAACGCGGGCACGACGACGCCGCGGATGATCGTCGCGTCGATCACCACGGCCAGCGCGGTGCCGATGCCGAACATCTTCATGAACGACAATCCGTTGGCGAACGAGACGAGGGTGATCGTCAGCAACAGCGCGGCACTGGTGACGATCCGGCCCACCCGGCCCAATCCGATGACGGTGGACGCGGTATTCGAAAGCCCGGAGTCGCGGGCTTCCTTGATGCGGCTGAGTAGGAAGATCTCGTAGTCGACGGACAAGCTGAATGCGATCGCGCACAGCAGCACGACCATCGACAGGTTCAGCGGCGCCGGTGTGATTCCCAGCAGCCCGGCCAAATGCCCTTCCTGGAAGACCCAGACCATGATCCCCAGGACCGCGCTCATCACAAGCAGATTCAGCATCAGCGCCTTGATCGGCACCACGACGCTGCCGGTGAACAGGAACAGCAGGATGAAGGTGGCCACCGCGATCAGACCTATCGCGAGTGGGAGCTTGGCGCCGATTGAGCTGAGGCTGTCGATGAGCGTCGCGGTCGGACCGCCCACCTCGATTTGACGGTTGGTGATCTTGGCCCGGATGTCACGGACGACGTGCTGGGCGGTGTCCGAATCGGCCTGCACCGACAGGTAAACGATCGCGTAGCTCGGCCCGGACACCGCCGGCGTCGGTCCGGCCGCCTGGCCGTGCTCGAATCTGCCGATGGGACCGGTGACGAGCACGACGCCGTTCATGCGCGAGATGTCGGGGGCGAGGGTCTGCAGCGCGCCGGCGTCTTTGCGGGTGACCAGGGTGATCGCCTGCGAGGGGTCCAGCGCGAAGTCGCGTTGCAAGGACTCGGAGACCAACCGCGCGCTCGAGTTCGTCGGCAACGCTCGCTCGTCGGGCGTGGCGAATTGGACGTTGAGGAACGGAATGCCCAGTCCCAGCAGCATTGCGACGACCGGCAGGGCGTAGATGAGCGGCTTGCGCGTCACCAGTTCGGCGAAGTGCCGCCAGAACAGGGAATCGGCTGAGGGCGCCACCTTGCGGCGGATGATCGACAGCGAGTCGACGCGTTTGCCGAGCAGAGCCAGCAGCGCGGGCAGGACGACGATCGCGGCGAACGCCGACAGCAACACGGTGGCCGTGGCCGCAAGACCGACGGACCGCAGGAAGTAGGTCGGGAACACCAGCAGGCTGGTCATCGCCAGGGTGACCGTTGCCGCGCTGAACAGAATGGTCCGGCCGGCGGTGGTGACGGTGGCGACGATGGCGGGATGTTGCTCTTTGCCGTTGGCCAGTTCCTCGCGGAACCGCGACACCATCAGCAAGCCGAAATCGATGGACAATCCGAGACCGAATGCGGTGGTGACTGTCAGGGCATGCACCGACACATCGGTGATCGCCGTCATCAGCAGCAACACCGACAGCGTCGAGACAATCGAGACGACGCCGACCACCACGGGCAGCGCCGCGGCTATCAGGCCGCCGAACACGACGACCAACACGGCGAGCGAAACGGGCACCGCGATGCTCTCGCTGGTCTTGAGATCTTGTTTGACCTTGTCGCGGATCTCCTGCTGCACCCCCAGGCCGCCACCGGCGCGCACCGCGACGTTCCCGTCATGGGGCAGATCGGCGATGATCCGCTTGGCGGTCTCGGCGGCCTCGTCGGCGGTGCCACCGACATGCACGAGCATGAGTCCGGAACGGCCGTCTTTGCTGCGCAGGTCCGAGGCCCCCTCGTCGCCGAAGGATCTGGTGATCCTGGCTTTCGGCTCGGACGCGACGAGTCGAAGCACCTGATCGCGCACCGCCGCGACCTCGGGGCTGTCGACGGTGCCTTCGCGCGGCAGCAGCTGAATCACCAGATTCGGATTCGTGCCGAACTGCGCGTTCATGTAGTCCTCGGCTTGCGAGGACTCCGACGCGGGATCGGTGTTGCCGCCGGTGCCGAGCTTGTCGGACACCGAGCCGCCGAGCACGACGCTGATGCCGAGCAGGACCAGCACGGCCGCCAGCACCAGCTTGGGTCGCCGCACGGTGAATTCGGCCAACCGCCTCAACATGTCTGCCTCTCCCCCGTGCCTGTTCTGCTGCTCCTGGCAGCGTGCCGCGCGGACCTTGGCGCTTTCTAAATGGAGATCACAGCGTGAATCTAGGCCGGTCAGCTGGCCGTGTCGACGGTTAGTTGCGCGGTTCTCCGGCGAGCCACAGCCGCACCAGGCAGCGCCGGGCCCGCACGTCAGGCGCGTCGACGAAAGCGCGGCGGTTGTGCAGCGTCGTGTAGTTGTCGGCGAACAGGACGTCACCGGGTTGCAGCGTGAATTCGACGGCGTTGGCTGGGTCGGTCAGGGCACGGTCGAAGGCGTCGAGCGCCTGGCGTTGCCGGTCGGTGAGCGGGCGGCCGCCGCGGTAGTGGCCGAGTTCGATGTGCAGCCGGTTGTAGCGGATCCGGACACCGTCGGTGGTGTCGGTGAAGATCGCGCCCTCGGTGATCGGGTCCTCACCCGGCTGGGTCTCGTGCGAGCGGTCGAAGCAGAACTGCCCGTACAGCTCGTCGACCAGCCCGGGGTCGGTGGCAAGCAGCGCGTTGTAGGCGCTGTGGCCGCTGACCATCAG
Source organism: Mycobacterium sp. NGS22 (assembly GCF_059813095.1). Classification (NCBI taxonomy): domain Bacteria; kingdom Bacillati; phylum Actinomycetota; class Actinomycetes; order Mycobacteriales; family Mycobacteriaceae; genus Mycobacterium; species Mycobacterium sp. NGS22. The sequence continues at coordinate 667 of NZ_JCALDY010000022.1, read as the reverse complement.
CGACTCACCGCCCGACACCGCCTTGCGCAGGCACAACAACCCCAGGATGTCGGGCCGGCTGCCGGCGTAGGCGCACGCCGAGTCGGTGTGAAAGATCAACGCCGAGTTCGTCTTCGAGCCGCGTGCCTCCCCGACCGTCTGCCCGGTGTCCTGAACCAGGTAGACGCGGTCGCCCTGGCGGTTCTGCGGCTGCGGGCCGCCCAGGTAGGTGCCCACACCCCAGTAGAGCATCGAGAGTTCCTCGTCCGTCCAGCCCTCGAGGGGCAGACCGCGCAGCACGCAGAAGCCCGGCCCCAGGCGCAGGCAGTGCCGCATCGCGCGGGCGACCTCCACCAGCTCCGGCTGCCGGAAGTCCGACGCCACGATGGTGTCCAGCCGGCGGCCACGACGGCGCAGCCGGTTGCGGATGTCCAGGAAAGCTTCGACCTGGCGCGGTCCCACCGCGATCATGTAGTCCCAGGCGTGCAGGCTGTCCCGGTTCCAGACCGACGGTCCGGTAATCGGAGGACGGACGGCCGCTTGAGGTTGTGCCGCCTTCTTTCCGAAGAGCAGTTCGTCCCTGCTGCGTTCTGCGGTGATCATCCCCATGATCTCTCCCCTTTGGTCTAGCTTTGGCGCTTTCTATGAGTTTGACGTGTCCGCCTTGATGAATTCTTGGAAAGCCGCC
>NZ_JCALDY010000021.1:0-88056 GCF_059813095.1 Mycobacterium sp. NGS22 | reverse complement strand
GCGGGCGCCTCGTCCCGTTTGCTGCTGCAACTCTTCGATCAGGTCCGACGCGTTCGCCTTGGTGAGATCGTCGGGGACCTCACGCCCGGCCTCCCGGGCCAGCGTGTCCAGGTAGCTGCGTTGCGCACCCGTCATCGGTTCGTCTCCGGTGACCCACTCGGACGTGTCCTTCTCGGGGTTCTCTTGCGGCGCTTGTCGGTTGTCGTCGTTCGCGTTACTCATCCCCGTCGGATATCCGTCGCACACGTGTTCGAAACATCTCAGATGTCAACGCCCCGTCAGGCCGGCTACCACCAGCACGCAGCCGACCACCACGAGCAGAGCGGCGACTTCGAGTCGACGGCGTGCGGCGACCCAGCTGTTCAGCGCGGTCAGCGACCGCTGGGTGGCGTCCGGAGCCAGCAGGCAAGCGATCAACGAGACCTCGACCACGGCGAACGCGGTCACATTGAACAACAGCAACGCCGCGACCTGGGTCATCGCCGGCGCGCCCGAAGCCAGGATCACCGCCAGAGCGGCCAGGTAATCCACCGAGGGCAACGCGATTCCCAGACCGGCCACCGTCGCGATCCATAGCGAGTGACCGCCCAGCACTCGGCGCACCCGCGCCGGCAACTTGGCGAGGACCGCCTCGCGAACGAGGGTGTCGGCCGTCCGTCGGGTCGAGTCGGCGCGGCGGCGCAAGGCGACGGTGACACCCAGCACTATGCCGGCAGCCAGGGCCAATGCACCGATGAGTACCTGAACGTTGGGCAACGTGACGTGGCCGGACGCGACCAGCCGTCGTCGCAAGACGAAAATCACGACCAGGCCCACCGTGATCCCCATCGCGAAACCCCCGAGCAGGAATGCGAGCAACTGCAACGCCGGCCGAGGCCTGTTGAGCATCAGCAGCGACATGCCGATCCGGAACGGTTCGAGGCTGACGGCCAAGGCCATCACCAGGATTGTCAGCCACATAGCAGAGTTCGACGAGCTCAGCCGGGGGCTGGTCAGCCGACTTCGGCCTCGGGCGCGGTTTCGATGCTGACCAGTTCGGCCAGGCCGCTCATGGTGAGAGCGGACACCAGCAGGGGGTGGGAGACGAGCTGAATATGGTCGGCGTGCGCGAACAACGCGTTGATCGCCGCGCTGTCCAGATATTCCACGGCGCTGAGGTCTACGGTGAACCTTCCGCCCGCAGTCTCCGCTTCGGCGCTTGCGGTGTTCAGGGCTTGATTGAAGGCGTCGATGTTGCTCAGATCGATCTCCCCCGCCGCGAGCAGCACCAGTTTGCCGTCGTCGGAACGCGCCGTCTCAAGGGTGAGCAATGTGGGCATCAGGCGATCCTCGCGGATAGGCGGACAGTGGTTCCGGCGTTGTCGGTGTCGATGGTCACGTCGTGCATGAGTCGCCGCATCAAGGTGATACCGCGTCCGCGCTGAGATTTGGTAGACGGCTCAGGTGGCTTCCACGTCCCCGTGTCGGTGATCGTCAACTGCACCTCGTCGCCCAGCGCGACCGCGTCCACGCAGATCGAACCGTGCAATTTGTTGCGATGCCCGTGCTCGATGGCGTTGGACACGGCTTCCCCGGCGGCGATGAGCACGTTCATGGTCTGCTCCGGTCGCATTCGGGCTCGGGTCAACCAGGTACGCAACGCCGTGCGGGTCGGTGCTAGATGACTGGCGTCGGGCGGGAACTTCAACTCCAGTGGGCCAGGATGGCGGTGCAGCAGCAGCACAACGTCATCCTGATAGCCCCCCTGGGGCGCGACACCGGTCATGATCTCGTTCGCCAACTCGTCCAGGGGGTCGGCGCGAGCGTCCCCCGTCACCTCGGCGACTTTTGCGATGCCTTGCTCCAGGGGTGTGCGGCGCCGCTCCACCAGCCCGTCGGTGTAAAGCACCAGCGTGGAGCGCGCCGGCATGGTCACCCGGGCTTCGGGACGGTTCCAGTCGCGCCGTACCCCCAACGCGATGGTGTGACCGTCGGTCAGTACCTGCGCGGTGCCGTCGGACCGGACCAGGATGGGAGGCGGATGTCCGGCGCTGGAATACACCAGCTCGCCGGTTTCGGGGTTGAGCACCGCGCAGACTGCAGTCGTGCACTGGGCCCCGGCCAGTCGCGAGGCGAAACGGTCCATCCCGCTCAACGCCGCTGCGGGACTGGGATTTTCGAACAGCAGCGCCCGGCAGGCACTTCGGACCTGGCCCATGACGGTGGCCGCGGCGAGGTCGTGGCCCACGCAGTCGCCGACCACCATCGCAATCCGGCCGTCCTCCAACTCGATGACGTCATACCAGTCCCCGCCGACCTGCAGAGGCCGGCTGGCTGCCTGATAGCGCACCGCGAAGCCGCCCGGTAGATCAGCGGGCCCGAGAATCGCGTGTTGGAGCGCGAGAGCCGTTTCACGTTGCTGGTCGACTTGGTACACCCGTTGCAGGCCCTGTCCGAGACGGCCGGCCAGCACCGTCAGCAAGGTCTGATCCTCCAGGGTGAACGGCCGTTGCTCGGCCAGATCGATCCACACCACAAGCACGCCCTCGGGATGTTGCAGCGCGATACCGGCCGTGCCGGGCTCGGTGATGTTAGGTGTGAGAAGGTCGCCTTCGCGCAACGCGCTGACGAGTTGTCTTGTGCGAGACGGTAAATCGGCCCAGCGCACGGACTCACCGACCGACACGATCTGCGGTGTGTACCCGTTCTCCAAGGGAGAACTGCCCGTCGGGAAGGTGACGGCCAGGACGCGGCGCGCCCGCCATTGCCGACGAAGCTCCTCAGCGGCGGCCTGTAGCGCGTCATCGACGGTGTCTGCTTGGGCCAATTCCTGGTTGAGGGCGTGCTCGCGGCCTGCCGCCAGCGCCAGGGCGATAGCCGCGTGGCGGGCGAAGTCACTGACCAGTTCGAGGTAATCGTCGCTGAACTGTTGCTGCTGCGGGTGACGCGCAACAGCGATCACACCCAGTACGGCGTCTTGGGCGATGAGCGGCATCACGATCGCCGGGCGTTCACCGACGTCGGTGAAACCTTCGATCGGGTATGCGAAGGAATCGGTGATCAGCGGCAGGCCGCGGCGCGCGACCCCGCCGGTCGTAGAGCCTTCCATCGGAACCTGGCGACCGATGACCTCCGAGGCGTACCGGCCCGCGGTGGCCGCGACGATCAGGGTGTCCACCTCAGCGGCGGGCAGATCGGGCTCCCCGGGAACCAGCAGGATCGCTTGCTCGGCGTCGGCCAACTCCAGCGCTCGGTTCACGATGAGCTGCAGCGGTCCGGTCTGCGGGTCACCGGAGAGCAGCGCGGTGGTGATCTCGCGGCTGGCCTTCGTCCATTTCGCCGATTCGCGTTCGCGCTCGTAGAGTCGGGCATTGTCGATGGCGGCCGCGGCAGCCGTGGCCAGCGCCCACACGGTGCCTTCATGGGCATCGGTGAACACTCGCCCCGGCCGGTCGTCGGCTAGGTAAAGGCTGCCGAAGTCCTCTGCCCGGACCGTGATCGGTACCGCCAGCAGCGCGTGCAGCGGCGGGTCCTGGGGGCCCAGTTCGATCACCGGTGACTGCGCACTCAGGTCGTCGAGGCGGACACCATCACCGACCGGCAGGTCGCCGAGGCGTCGCGCGGTGGCATCGCCGATACCTGCGCGGACAAACGAAACCGGGTTGCCCTCCGCGGCGCGGATCACCAGCGCCCCGTACCGGGCGCCGGTCAACTCCATCGCCGCCTTGACGACGCGATTCAGCGTCACATTCAGGTCCAGATCCGAGCCGATCTCGACGATGACCCGTACCAGTTGCTCCATCTGGTCGCGCGCTGCCACCAGCTCGTCGAGCTGTTCGTGCATTTGGCTCACCAGGTCGCGCCGCCCTAGCCAGGTGAACGCGGATTCACCGCGGTCCTTGCTCATGGGATCAAACCTAATCCTCGGGGCCTGGCTTTTTGGCGCTTGGGTCATCGCAGTTCGGCGCCGTGTCCTTTTAACGATGCGATCGCTTCCCGCACGAAGCTCTGCGCCGGGTCGGTTCCTCGACCGCGCGGAACCGGCAATTCCGACGAACTCAGACGTGAGCCGGCATGCGGTCCCAGCCGCCCACTGCTGACGAGGACGAGATGACCGCGGCGTCCGGGTCGACGTCCCGGTAGGCGATGCCCAGCTTCACTGCAGCGGCTCTTCGCCCGCCAGGATGGTTCGGTGCATCAGTCGACCGCTGTCTTCGGCATAGGGCAGCACCCGGTGCATGGTTCCGGTGTTGTCCCAGATGAGCAGATCACCCGGCTGCCACTGATGTTGGTAGACGTACTGGGGCTGGGTGGCCCAATCCCGAAGGCGGGCAAGCAAAGCGCGACTTTCCTCGACCGGCAGCCCGACGACATAATCGGACGTCGCCCCCAACAGCAGCGACTTACGGCCGGATTGGTGGGTCCACACCAGCGGGCACGCCTTGGTGGGTGACTTCTGCCAGAACTCGACCTCGGCGTAACTCATCTCCGGGCTGACGTAGTACTGGGAGCGCTCCGCACTGTGCACGACCCGCAATTCCGCTATTCGCAGCTTTTCGTCTTCGGGGAGGTCCTCGTAGGCCCGGTAGGTGTTGCAGAATTCGGTCTGTCCACCGGTGTCGGACAGCCGTACCGCCCGCAGCAGGGTGGCCAGGTTCGGCAACGGCTGCAGGGAACCGTCGAAGTGCCAGAACATCGAGCCCTTCAGATATCTGGCGCGCTGGTTCACCTTTTCGTCGAGGGAAATCTTGTTGATGCCTCCCTCGCCTTCGTTCGCCACGACGGTGCCCAGCGTCTGGGCGATGGCAACTTGCTGCTCGTCGCCGATATCGAGCCCACGGAAGAACACCACCCCCCGGCGCTCGAGGATCTCGCGGATCGAACCGGCCGCCAGACCGCTGCGCAGCGTGTCGAGGTCGGTTCGTATTTCGCTGCCGATGTTCGGTGTGAGGTCGATGATTTCCAGCTGTGCGGAGCCCAGGCTCATGGCCTCAGCTCATTCTCGTGAGAATGGTGTTGGCCGAATGCTTTACCCGTGGCTGCTGCCACAGCTCGACTGCCAGCGAGACGGTGATCAACGAGTAGAGCAGATTGCGCAGATTCGCGACGTCGTCGGGCAGCGGTTCGGCGTAGTCGAATTTGTCGATATAGGCGACCGCTTCCTCGGCGTGCGGAAACACCTCGTTGTAGAACGCGCGGATCTGATCCATGGAACTGTTGACGCGCTTGACGTAGCGCTCGTGGCCGTCCTCGATCGCCCACTGGGGCACCAGGTGCTCGAGATGCGAGAATTCCTCCGGCAGAACGGCATTCATCGCTGACCTGCCTTCGCCTTCGCACCGGCCTCGACGTAGTCGCCGACCACCTTGTGCAGGTGCCGCAACAGGATCTCCTCGTCGTTCATCGTGAATTGTTTGAGGACACCGCTGTTGAGCATCGCCTGCAGCCCCTCGGAGGGACTGGCGTCTTCCAAGATGATGTCGTTGAGATAGGTCACGGTCAGTTCCTGGCCGAGCCGCTCCTTGTGCGTCTTGGGCGGCTGATAGAACATCTCGACTTCGAACAGGTGCGAGTGTGGGCCAGTCGGCCAGTGCGCATGGGTGCTGAAACCTGATGAACCGAAGATGATCACGAAGTTGGGGAAAAACTGGAAGGAGTCGAAACCGTACTTCTCCGACCTCGTGGGATTGATGCCCGGGGGCATCGGGCCCCGATCGAGTTTCTTGTTCCACGGTCCCGCCGCGCTTGCCTCCATGACGCACTCGATGGGCTTGGAGTACTCCGTCTTTCGCGACGGCTCGCCGGAGAACGAGAACATCCGGTGCGGGCCGCTGAGCTGATAGGCCAGGGCGTCGGTGAACGGATTCGGTTTGTCCAGTGCGTCTCTGGCCTCCGCGGTCACGCTGCCGAACGACGTCGCGTGCAGGTAGGGCCCGTGGTAACTCTCTGCGAAGCTGTCCACGAATATCTTCCAGTTGCACTGCAGTTCGGCGGAGAACTTGTAGACCTGGTGCGGGCCCTGGAACGGATAACCCTCGATGCCATGGGCGAGCTCACCGAGGTACGAACGCAGCGGCTCGGTGTTGTGCGGGTCGAGGTTGATGAAGATGAAACCCTCCCACACCTCGCACTGCACCGCCGGCACCCGGCAGCTGTCGGCGTCGAAATCCAGTAGCAGATCCTTGCGGGTCGGCGAATGCAGCGAGCCGTCCAGCTTGTAGCGCCAGCCGTGAAATCGGCAGTACAGCAACGGCGCCCGGCCCGACACTTCCTTGAACGGGTCGTCCTCCCACAACATCTTGTTGCCCCGGTGCGGGCAGATGTTGTGGAAAGCCCGGATCACCCCGTCCTTGCCGCGCACGACGATGATCGAGGTGTTCAACACCTTCAGTTCGCGGGTGAAATAACTACCCGAGCGCGGAACCCGTTCGACCCGGCCTACATAAAGCCACGTCTTCTTGAAGACGTGCTCGCGCTCTTTTTCGTAGAACTCTTCGGACACGCAGTCTTCGAGCGATACCGGGCCGCGGCCGAGTTCTGGGTAAGCGTCGGTCCAATGGCCGCTTGCGGGTTTGGTCACTGGGCTGTGGTGACTCATGGGCCCCTCCTCGCGCCGACGGTAACAGCTGCGGATTCCGTCGAAACAGCCGCAAAAACGCAACTGCCTGTTGCATGATTGGAACACTCCCCATGGAACAGCACCTCACATTCGACGTCGATGCCCTGCTGATATTCGGCAAGGTCGTCGAAAGCCGCAGCCTGTCGAAGGCCGCGCGGCTGCTCGGCATGCCCAAGTCCACGGTCAGCCGGAAGTTGACCAGGCTGGAGTCCGATCTGGGCATCAAGCTGCTGCGCAAGAACACGCACCAACTCACCGTCACCGACGTCGGTGAACAGATCTATACCCACGCGACGAGCATCTTGGCCGAAGCCAACGCGGTACGTGCACTGGTCGAAGCGAGCAGGCAGGAACCCCAGGGCGAGTTGCGGGTCGCGATACCGGTATTCGTCGGCATCGACTATGCATCGCGGGTCGGAGCCACGTTCCTGCAGCGCTATCCGCAGTCGCGGTTGGACATTCGATTGGTCGACAACATGGTCGACCCGGTCAAAGACGGTTTCGACGTGGTATTCGGTCCCGGTCCGCTGCAGGATTCGACGCTCATTGCACGGAAGGTGTTCGATCTGCAGCTGTTCCTGTGCGCCTCAAGGGATTTCGTCGCGCAGCTGAGCCATCCCCTCAGCGAACCGGCGCAACTCGACGACGTGCCGTTCATCGACTTCGGCTTCGGCGGACCCCGCAGACTCGCCCTCGCCCGGCACCATCGGCGATACGAGCTGTCACCGCCGGTACGCGCCCGCGCCAACAACTTTCAGGTGTGCAAGCAGTACATCTTGCAGGACCTCGGTGTGGGCGTCATGCCCACGCAGATCATCTGCACCGCGGAACTGCGCGCAGGCACCATCGTGCCGATCCTGCCCGAATGGACGCTCGAACCACTGGCGGTACACATGATCTATCCTTTCGAGCTCTCGTTTTCCACGTTGATCAGCGCCTTTTACGACACCGCCTGCCAGATCATCGTGGAGAACATCGCCAAAAGCCGAGATCTGTGAACACCACGTTGCAACGGGTCAGCGGCCTACCCTGCGTACGGGATCGAAGTCGCGAAGCGCTTGCGGTTGCTTGCCGGTGGTGATGTGTTCGGCCAACAGCCGTCCGGTCACCGGCCCGTGCGTGAGGCCCCACATGCCGTGGCCGCCGGCCACGAAGACCCCGGGTGACACCTCACCGATCAGGGGCCGACCGTCGGGGGTGACCGGGCGCGAGCCGACCCAGACATCGCTGCGGTCCTCCCAGCGCACTCCGTCCAGCAATGGGTCGGCAGAGGCCACGATGGCGTTCACCCGTGCGGGCATGACGGGTTCGTGCGGGCCACGGAATTCCATGGTTCCCGAAACACGCATCGCGCCTCGGTAGGGCGTGCACGCCACCCGTACGTCGGGCAGATAGATGGGACCTGGCATCGGACGTTCCACCGGCACCGTGAACGAATAGCCGCGACCGGCACGCACCGGGACACGCAACCCGTTGCCCGCCAATCGGGACAGCAGCGCGCCGGTGGCGACAACTACTGCCTCGGCTGCCAGCGGCTCGTCGCGCTCCGACTCGACCACGACGTGGCCGCCCCGGCGGCCGATCCCGGCAATGTCCCGTCGGCACAACGTTGCTCCGCGTTCGGTCACCGCGCGCCCCAGGGCCGTGACGAATCGGTGCGGATCGATGAAGCGCTGTCCGTTGATGTTCAGGCCGCTCGTGGCCGCGCGGCCGGCCAGCGGCACCGCATCGTGCAGCGCGGCCCCCGAGAGCGGGGTGATATCCATTGCCTGCCCGGCCTTTTCGAGCTCGCGTAGCTCTGTCAGCAAGCGCTGCGCCTGGGCGGAGGTCTCGAACACGGCGGTGATGGGCGCATCGGTCACCGGCGCGTCGACGCCGTTGCTGATCAGCACGTCGAAAGCCTCGATGCAGTCCTCGTTGAGGATGACGTTGGCATCCAGCGCGCGTCGGTAGGACGATGGCCGGCAGTTCGCCGCGAATCGGAGCAGGAAGAGCGCCAATCCGATGTCCCGGGTCAGCGGAATGTGCAGCGGTGCTTTGGTGTCGAGCAGGGAACGCAACCCATACCGCAGCACTGCAGGCGAATTCAACGGAAGGACCAGCCCCGGTGCCACCCAGCCGGCGTTGCCGCGCGACGCCCCGGCTCCGGGCTCGACACGATCCACCACGGTGACGTCGACTCCGCGCTCCTGGAGGAACCACGCCGTCGACAATCCGACAATGCCCGCGCCGACGACGATCGCCGAGCGCGGTCCTCCGTCAAACCGTTCGACGTAATCCATTACGTACCTCCCTAGTTGGTGTCACTGATCGCGATCGTGGAAGTGAATTCGAGCCGCCGCGCTTACCGTTATCGGACGAACAGCGGTGCTTGTTGCTGTGCTGCTACGCCAGTCGGGGACGCGCGACCGGGTGGCCGATACCGCGACCGCTGGTCTCCGGGATGCGCCTGAGCGCCGATCGGCTGGCGGCCACGAGCACAGCGGTGACAATGCTCAAACTCAACCAGGTGGACACGGCCGCTGCCACGGATTCGTCGAGTGCGGATCGGGACGGCTGACCGATGTGGTATCCCGCTGCATCCACCCGGATGTCAACGAGATCACCGACTTTCGCGCCTCGGGGTGCCGTTACCGCACCGGCGTGCTCGGTTCCGGCCGCAAACCAGCGGGCAGGCACGCTGACCGTCCTGGGGTCGGCCAGCGGCTGGTAGACGGCGTCGTCGCCGGCTACTACCGCCGTCACCTGCTGGCTGGTCTGGGCGTGCTGGGCGTAGAAGTTGCTGCGAGAGTCGTGGACTGCGATGCCGACGGCGACGGCGATCGGCAACCCCACCAGGATGATCAGCACAGCCCAAATCAGCATGGGTGTCGGTCGACGAAGGCGACGCGGGGTAGTCATCGACGATTCCTATCGGGGCGGGCAGCGTTGATACTTCGCTCATTGTGGCGCGCAAAGGGCGCAACGGGTTTGCCCGAACCGGACAACGGCGCGGTGGGCCGTTGTCGGCGTCACACAACGCTGTCCGGGCGTCGGGACCACTTGCTAGAGGTCGGTGCAGATGGACGCGAGGAACTGTTGGGTCCGGGACCGTGACTTCATCCGGACCACCGGGTCCTCGCCCAGCGGCACGATTCGTGCGGCCAGGTCCGTGACACCGGCATCCCGGTAGCTGCGAAGCCGCGCCAAGACGGCCGATTCGTCACCGGCCGCCATGGTGTCGCCGACGTCCTGTGCGTCTCCTCGTTCCAGCAGGCGGACATAGTTCGGCGAGAAGTCCGCATGGCCGAGGATTTCGCTCGCATCCGCGCGGGCCTGGTCGGCCTGGCTGTTCGAGCAGAGTGCCACTGGAACGCCTGCGACCACTCGTGGGTCCGACCGGCCGGCGGCGGCCGCGGTGAGCCGCGGGACGACGTAATCCCCTATCGCACGCTCGTCGGCCATCCACAAAATGGTGCCGCCGGCCCGCTCGCCGGCAAGCCGCAGCATGGTGGGCCCAAGCGCGGCAAGCAATACCGTCATCTCGGCCGCATCGGCGACATCGATCGAGCCGTTGACGTCATACGTCTCGTTCGTGACCCGCACGGGTCCGGGGCCGGAAAATGACGTCGCCAACACCTCGAGGTAGTCGCGCACCAGACGGGCCGGCCTGTCATAGGGAAGCCCCAGTTGGTCGCTGATGATCCAGTGATGCGAAGGGCCCAGGCCCAGGGTGAACCGGCCTCCGCAGGCCATGCTCGTCGTCAAGGCCTGCTGGGCCATGATCAGCGGGTGGCGGGTCTGGATCGGCACCACCGCGGTCCCGAGTTCGATGCGCTCGGTCACCTGCCCGATCAAGGCGACAGCGGTAAGCGCATCCAGATAGCCAGGAACTTGCGGCATCCAAAATGAGCTGAAGCCTGCTGCTTCAGCGGCTTTCGCGTCAGCCAGCAACCCGGACAAGCGCTCGGCGCGTGAACGCTCTTTGTCGGATCCGACCATGAGTCCGATTCGCATGGGCTTTCTCCTTATCGGGGTGCGGCCACGACGCCTCGGACGTTGATGTCGCGCCAGATCGCGATCTCGTCGACGAATTCTGGCGCCCGACCGAAGAGGTCGGCGAAGAACGCAATCATTTCAGTCCATGCCGGCATCGGCCCGACGATCACGTGGCGAATGTCGGCGAACCGCAGATTCGCGGTGACCTGCGCACGCACCTCTCCTCTGGCCCGGAACGAGGTCTTGTCCTCCTGGATCGTGCGCATGATCGTGAAAAGCCGCGTGGCCCACGGTCCGGTGATGGTCCGGCCGTCCGGTTGGGGCAGGTACGCGTATGCCTCCGGCATCCGCAGCCCGTAGTCGGCCTCCGCCGCCCAGATCATCGGGGCTGCCTGGTCACCGTTGACGAAATACGGTGCGACGAGGACTGTTTCGTCGCGACGAATGTTGTGGCTCGCCCACGTGCGGAAGAACAACGGGGTATGGAACGGCTGCCGTTGCAGCGGAGCGGGCACGATCACGACGAGTGCCGCGGCAACGGCCAGCAGCCACCGGAGCGCGAGGCGCGGTTCCAGGCGAGTCGCCCGGGTGATGACGATCGCGACGATCACGGCGACGGCCAGCCATGCGAAAACTGCAAAGCGCCCCGGCAGAACGTGTTTGAGGAGCGGTAGCTCGCCCAGCGGCAGCCACGGCAGCGGCACGGGCAGCCTTTCGTGGCCCACGTGCAGCCAGGGACCGAGTGACAGCACCATCAGCAGCGCCCCGGTGACGCTCGCGACGCGCACCCGAAGGTCGTTCCACTGGCGTGCTGCCACCCATGCCAGCAGGACCAGCAGCGGCAGGCCCAGGTAACCCGTCGCCTCGTGATAGAGACCGGTGAACTGGTGGGACATGTGCGTCGCCACGTCCGGGGCAAGCAGTTGGTAAGGCGTCGGAACGACGAGGTTGAGCAGATCGGTCGAGAACGTCTCGGGATGCTGGACCGGTCCGCTGATGCGCTGCGGTCCGAAAAACTGGGCGACGAGCGGCCCTGCCGTGAGCAGCGGGAATGTGAGAGCTGCGAGCCCTAGCGCCGGAGCGAGCCGGGCGGCTCCGGCGCGACACCGCGCCCAGACTCGGCCGTCGCGACGCGCCAACGCCATCACGCCCACCAACACTGCGGCCGCTACGGCGCTGGTGGCCAACACCTCTTCGGTGATGAGGAGTTGCACGGCGCTCAGGGTTCCCAGCGCCAGCCCGGACTGCCACGGTGGCCGCCGCCGGGTTACCAAGAGTTCGTCGATGACGAGCAGGAAGAGGGGCGGGACCCAGGCGGTGGCCAGGTTCAGGTGCAGAGCCGCGTGTGAGGCGACGTAGGGCGAAAAGGCGTAGACCGCACCACCGACCAGGGGACCAGCGCCATCGCCGGTCCAGCGGCGGATCGCGATCCACGCGGTGAAACCACTGAGGGCGATGCCCAGGACCATCAGGACGTTGAATCCGAAGATCGGACCGCCGAGTCTGGCCGGCAGCCAGCCCAGCAGCCCCAGGAGCGTCATCGGGGTGTTCCACATCAGGTTCACGCCATCGGGCGCATTGATCTGGGTCGTGAAGAACGGATCGAGCCCGTTAGCCAGCGCGTGGGGTGTCCAACCCAGAAACCAGATCGTCTGGTGCTGATCGCAGCAGTTCCCGGCCCATCCCGATCTCGGTCCTGTCCAGGCACGGAAGGTGAGCGCGACGGCGCCGACGAGATAGACGACGAACGCGCTGAGTGCCCGTCCGCTGCGCCATCCGCGCTCAACCGGCCTTGCTGTCACGCGCCGATTATCGGTGACGCGACTTTCGGTTCGGCCGTTCGACGCAACCCCGACTCGGCCACAGCAACGTCGGGTTCGCATTCGCCGGCGGCCAGTTCCGGTGGTTGGCGTAGGCCCACACCTCCCACGGATTGTCGTAGTAGGCCACGGTTTCGACCAGGCGGTACCAGTTCTGCTCGCGGTGGAACATCCAGTAGCCCGTGCCGACCACGACGCCGCCGACCATCCAGCCGACGTAAGTGATCGGGAACAGCGGGCCGAAGATCCTGCTCTGCCAGACATGCACCGATTCGTGGTCGGCCATCAGGCTCTCGGTACCCGGCCCGGCGCCGAGGCTGGTCGTGACGTTGCCCAGCGTGGTGACGAAGCCCGGCAGCCCGACGCCGCCACGGTAGACGTGGGCACCCGCCCGCTGACTGAGGGTGGGGTCGTAGCCGGAGTTCGGCATGAGCTCGTTGGCGAGTTGCAGCCCGTAGCCCAGGACGGTGCCCACCGCCCCCCAGGTGTGGTCCAGCAGGAACGCGGCCCAGCCCTGCCAGGCGCGGAAGTCGTAGATGTTCAGCTGGCGGCGGATCACCCGGTTCATGCGGCGAGATTAGGCCAATATGATTCGGCCGAGTCAAAGTCTGGGCTCAGACGCCCGGTGCTGGCACGGTGGTGGTTCGTGCGGGTGTGGCTGAGCGGCTAGGCAGCGGCCTGCAAAGCCGTATACACGGGTTCGAATCCCGTCACTCGCTCCGCACGCTTTCCCCGCGAGCAGACGCAAAAGCCCCTCATTTCGGCACGAAATGGGGGCTTTTGCGTCTGCTCGCGGGGGGCTGGGCGGCGCGCTCAGGCGCGGTAGCGGGCTACCGACTCCGCGTACTTGTCGAGCAGTCGCAGCGAATCGTCCCGCGGCTTGGTGGGCAGCAGCAACGCGAGTTGCTCGAAGCCCAAGTCCTCGGCGGCACGCCAGTAGTCGAGATCGGAGGGCGCGCCGAACATCGCCAGCGGGACATCGTGGTTGGCGGCGTCGCGCAGTTGCTCGACGCGGCGGCCGATGTGATCGATGGGAAACGGATTCGATATCCAGCCCGCCTCATGCCGGACGATCCGCTTGACGGTCGCGTCGGAGTCGCCACCGATGAAGATCGGCGGATGGGGTTTGCGTACCGGTTTCGGGCGGCTGTACGACGGCGGGAAGTCCACGTATTTGCCGTGGTGTTCGGCGGGTTCGTCGGTCCACAGCGCTTTGATGGCCTCGATCCGTTCGTCCAGCAGGGCACCGCGCGTCTTCGGGTCGGTACCGTGGTCGCGCATCTCTTCGAGATTCCAGCCCGCGCCCACGCCGAACACGAATCGGCCGTCAGAGATCAGGTCGATGCTGGCGGCTTCCTTGGCGGTGGTGATCGGGTCGCGCTGGATGAGCAACGCGATACCGGTGAACAGCTCGATCTTCGACGTGACCGCCGCGGCTGCCGCGAGCGTCACGAACGGGTCCAAGGTGCGGTAGTAGATCGACGGCAGCTCACCGCCGAGCGGATACGGCGTTTCCCGGCTGGCCGGGATGTGCGTGTGCTCGGCGACCACCAGGGACGCGAATCCGCGTTCTTCGATACCGCGGGCCAGTGACACCGTGTCGATGCTGTCGTCGTTGACGAACGTGGCGATCCCGAACTTCATGCGCTGTTCCTGTCTGTCGGCTTCCCAGACCTCGACAACCAATCACGGCCGAATATTCCCCTCACGTCGGATTTGTTGCAGCGCAGTTGGATTCAGCTAACGTGGTGGTCGATTAGCCCGTAGAGCATGTTCACCGTGCGGTCCAGTGGCTCGGTGGAACGTGCAGCGAGGCAGAGGATCACCGCGCCCTCGACGGCGGCCACCACGGTGGTGGCCAGCGCTTCGGCCTTGTCGTCGGCCGCTCCGTCGGCCCGCAGGCGTCCGGCGATCATGGTCTGCCACGCCGAAAACGCCTCGCCGGCGGCGTCTGCGGCCGATGGTGACTCCGAACGTCCGAGGGCGGCGGCGACGATCGGGCACCCGGCGCTGAAGTCGCTGGAACGCAGCGACTCCTTCCAGGACTCGACGAACGCGGCCAACGACTCGCGTCCGGTGCCCGCCAGCGTCGTGTCGAAGAGTTGACCCGCCGTGCGGGTGGCCTCGGTCATCAACTCGGACTTCCCGCCCGGAAAATTCACGTAGAGCGAGCGGCGCGCGGTGCCGCTGTGCTCGAGAAGTTCAGCCAGCCCGGCTCCAGCCACGCCCTTGCGGCGCAGCAGATCAATGGCGCTACCGATCAAACGCTCACGGGCGGTCATGGTTGCAGTATACCGATTGGTCTACTATGGTTCGGTAGACCGATCGGTATACACAGGGAGATCGCCATGACCCACAGCGACAAGACGTTGCGAAAATTCCGCCGGGAACGCGCGATCGGACGCTATGTGCTCAATCCGGTCGTGAGAGGAATGGGCAAACTGGGATTGCGTACCGCGCTGGCCACCGAGTTGGAGACCGTTGGGCGCAAAACCGGTCTGGCACGCCGCGTTCCGGTGTCCGCGCAGTTCGACGGCACCGGCGCGTGGGTCATCAGTCAGCACGGCACCCGCTCGGGCTGGGGGCGCAACATCGTCGACAATCCCAATGTCCGTGTGCGGCAGGGCAACCAGTGGCGCAACGGGGTCGCGACGATAAGACCTGACGACGACGTCGTCGCACGGGGCCGCAAATTCGGGCGATTAGGCGCGAAGGTGGTCAAGACGCTGGAGACGACACCGGTGTCGGTGCGAATTGATTTCGCCGATTAGGACGTGCCGCGCCGGGACACGGCGTCTGGGGCGAATCTCGTTGTGAAGCTTTGGCTTTGGATGTGAAGTGACGGCTTTCGGCGTGAGCCCGTGGTGGGAAATTCGACAGAAATCCGGTCGAGGATTCCCCCGCAAAGCTGAAAGCCCGAATTCTCCCAACACGGTAGCGACGCCTCGTTCGGTTCGTCGAGTCGATTCGGAAACCGTTGGCGCGCAACGTATTCAGTCGTAGATGACGGCAAGTCCCCGCCGCTGCAAGTCGGCCAACCCGTCCCGCATGGCTTGGAGTTGTTCGGGGGAATGCCCCTCCCAGTCCGTGAGCTCGCCGACTATTCTCACCGGCTCCCGCGTGCGGAAGGAGTGGGTGGGGTTACCGGGCAGCTTCTTGTCCGCCACGTTCGGGTCGTCCTCCAGCACACCTTCCGGTTCGACGATGTAGACCCGGCCGCGGCCGTCGCCCTGCGCCAGCTCGGCTCCCCACACCGCTGCATCGAGGGTCCGGGTCAGGTAAACGTGATTCGACAGGCGGTCGGCGTCGTAATTCGACCGGCGCCCCGGCACCAACAGATCGCCCACGGCAAGCTCCGCCTTTGGTGCCGTGCAGCAGCGCACCCGACGGATGAACTTCGAAAGGTTTCGGCGCGGGAGTCACAACCATCCTCGAGGTGTCACGGGGGTTCTCGCGAACAGCAGTGTAGCCGCGTCTTGCCGGGACTCCTGATTCGTCACGACCTCGAAGTGGGTAAAGGGTAGGACGGCCGGCGCTTAGGAGGGAATGTGCGACAGAAGCTCGACGAGCCTGTTGCTGCAACGGTTGAATCGTCCCCTGATGCAGCACCGGCCGATCGGCCCCCCACCACACCGGCGACAGCTCGGTGGTCGAACTCGATCACGAATTCCGATCTGCGAATCGCGATGATATGCGCCCTGCTATGGCAAGCAGTAATGACCATCCTGGGCGCAACCCTTTTCTCCAATCAGTCGGGATTCTTGGATCACACGATGCTGTGGGATGCGAAGTGGTATCTGAACATCGTGAACGAGCGCTACCTCGGCAGCGCCGAGTCGCCCGCCTTCTATCCGCTCTTTCCCCTGACTCTCGGCGCACTGGGCGTCACTACTTTTCATAGCATTCCCTACCCCCAGTTGGGCCTGCTGCTGAATACCGCCTGTCTTGGCTTGGCCATCGCCGCGCTGCTGACGATCACGCGGGAGTTGGGAATTCGCAGCACTCGGCACATCACCGTCGGACTGTTTCTCGCAGCGCCGGCCGCTGTCTTCATGCACCTGTTCTATACCGAAGCGATTTTCGTCGCACTCGGGTTCTGGGCGTACGCGTTCGCCCTGCGCCGGCAATGGTTGTTCATGGCGCTCACGCTGGCGTTCCTCACCGCGACACGCCTGCCTTCCGTACTCTTCTTCGGCCTGTGCGGACTGGAATACCTGCGGGCCTACAACTGGAACATCAAAACAGCGTGCAACCGCAACCTCGCTTATTTCGGCTTGGCCCCCGTCGGGTTCTTGCTGTACGGCTTGTATCTCGCAATTTATCGCCACGATTTCTTCGCGATGTTCCACGCCTACTCCAATGCCTGGAACTATCTTAATTTCGAGCCGAATTTCCTCTATTCGATTTGCAGAGCCATACACGAAACGACTCAAGCGGTCCTCGGCATCCGCAGTTTCGACAACAACATCACCGTGAATTTCGCGATCCCGCTTATTTGCCTCGCGGCGATTTTCGGGTCGTCACTCTACCTACTGTTCCGGCATCGAGGCGCCGGCATTCCCCTCGGCATCTTCGGACTGTGTTCGATCGTCTTCTTCACCATCAACAGCAGTTTTGTGGCGGTGCACCGATACGCATTGCCGTGCCTGAGCGTCTATGTGGCGCTGGCACTGCTCTACGCCAAGTTCCGCAGAGCGAGAGTCTTGGTCATGGGTATCGGCCTCGCGATGCTCGCCGCGCAGACGGTGATCATCCACATGCTGTTCGTGACGAAGGATTTCGCCGGGTAAGCCTCCGGTCCCTATCTGGCGGTGCTGTTGCGACGACGTCGTGCAGCGCTGGCCTTGAGCACGTCAGAGTTTGCCTGCTCCTGCGCCTGCGCGGCCAGCGTCGAGGCGCGGTTGGCATAGGCGATGGCCTCTTGCTCATTGCTTGCTTGTTTGTCGTGCGCGGCCGCCAGATGCCTTCGGGCCTCCTCGGATCGAGCGAGCGCCTCGGCGCCGATGCGGTCACGGTACTTGGCCACGTAATCGGAGACCTGGCGCACTCTGGAGTCCGCGGTGGACAAAGCCTGCGCCAACGAGTAACCCCGCGCGTCGGTGGCGACCGGGCCCGCATCGGCCGGCGCCCTGCGTCGCCGACGTCGCCGATAGAGGAGCAACAGCGCCAGGAGCACGATCGCGACGACGATGACGATGATCGCCGGCCGCAGCCACATCCGTTGTGCGGGGCTCGCCGATTTGCTCAATCCGTCGGCCGCGGCGAGCGCCGCACCGCTCCAGTCTCTGGCGGCCACCTTCGGGTCGATGTCGTTGCGTTGCAGACTGTTCAACTCGTCGGCGGTAAGGGCTTTCGGCGGCACGGTGAACGTGTACAGCTTGGTGTTGGTGGCTACAGCCAACAGCGCGTCGTGGTCACCCATCCCGCTGGCTTCGCGCGTTCGATCGGCCCAGTTCTCGGGTTTGAACCTGTTGAAGTTGTCGACGTAGACCACCCACAGTTGGATGTGCCGATCGCGGTGGAGCCGGTCGACGGCCGCGCTGACCGCCGCCCGGTCGGATCCCGTCAATGCCCCGGTGCCATCAGTGACGTGATCGGTGAGCTTGGACGGTGGTTGAGCGCCCGCCGGGCTCATCAGCAACAAGGCTGCCGCAAGGATTGTCAGTACTACACCGAACAGGCGAACAATGCGCATGAGGGCAATCTAGTCCGCCGTCAGATCGTCGGATGTGCCACCGCGGCGACCCGTGTCTGGGTCAGGGGGACGGTGTTAGCGTCATCGCGTGACCATCAACGACATCGCACTGACAACCCTCGACGGCAAACCGGCCACGTTAGCTGAATTGTCCGGCGGCGCAACGCTTGTGGTGAACGTCGCCTCCAAGTGCGGACTCACTCCGCAGTATGCGGCGTTGGAGAAGTTGGCCAAGGACTATCGCGGGCGGGGGTTGACGGTCGTCGGCGTCCCATGCAACCAGTTCATGGGTCAGGAACCGGGCACCGCCGAAGAGATCCAGACGTTCTGCTCGTCGACCTACGGGGTGACGTTCCCGCTGCTGGAGAAGACCGACGTCAACGGCGACGACCGCCATCCGCTCTACGCCGAACTCACCAAGGCCGCCGACTCCGACGGGAAAGCCGGCGACATCCAGTGGAACTTCGAGAAGTTCCTGGTGGCGCCGGACGGTGAGGTGGTGAATCGGTTTCGGCCACGGACCGAGCCAGACGCGCCGGAGGTCATCAGCGCTATCGAGGCCGTGCTACCCCGGTGACTTCCCTCTATCGGGTAAGCCGCCGGTTGGCACCTGGGCGATCCCGACCGAGGACCCGGGCGCGGCGAAATGGACAACACTCTGTCTGAGCGTCCTCAAAGAGGTTGAGGGTCAGCGCCTTTGACGTCAATCGGGCCAACTGCGCGAGAGTCCTGCGTTCGCTACCGGGACGGGGCTAGGCTCCAAAGGCGGGGTTCGGTGCCGACTCGCAGGTCGATGCGTCACGACCACGCCAGGTGAGGAGGGCACGAGGATGTGCGGGATATTCGCCGCGATGACACGCCGTGGCCTTTCGAGCGATCGGCGGGATGCGGCGCTCAAGCTCTTGGAACATCGCGGTCCGGACGGATACGGCACCTGGACATCGCGGGACGGGCAGTGGACGCTCGGGCACACGCGGTTGTCGATCATCGGTCTGCGCAACGGGACTCAACCCATGACGAGCCCGGATGGTCTCGTGCATGTGGTGGTGAACGGCGAGTTCTACGGGTACCGCGAGATCCGCGAGCGTCTTCGCGCCAGCGGCTATCGCTTCTCCACCGAAAGCGACAGCGAGATCGCGCTGCACCTCTATGCCGAACAGGGCATCCAGGCCGCGACGTCCTTAAGCGGCGAGTTCGCAGTCATCATCGCCGACGAACGGCAACGCGCGATGTATGCGATCCGCGATCGTTTCGGAGTCAAACCGCTCTACTACGCGGCGCTGGGCGGCGACGTGTACTTCGCCTCGGAGATCAAGGCGTTGGTGGCGCTGGGCGTACCGGCCAGGTGGGATCTCGAGGGCGCCACCGGAGGGTTCGGAAGATCGCACGAGAAAACCGAATTCGCCGGGATCAGTACCGTGCCGCCGGGTTGTTACGCGATCGCCCGAGACGGCGATGTTCGCATCTACCCGTACTGGGATTGGGAGATCCTGACGGCTGATCAGATGCGCGCGGACACCCGCAGCGAAGCCGAAATCGTCGGCGACTTTCGTCAAGCCCTGCAGGATGCGGTGCGGCAACGGCTGGTCGCCGACGTGGAGGTCGCTTCGTATCTGAGTGGCGGCATCGATTCCTGTGCCGTGCTGGGACTCGCGCAGCAGGAAACGAGTCGCCCGATTCGCGCGTTCACGCTCACCTTCGAAAACCCGCTCTATGACGAGGCCAGCGTTGCCGAAGCGCAGGCCAAGCGCGTCGGCGCGACGTATCACCCGATACCGATCACCGGACGCGAGATTGCCGAGTCGTTCGCCGATGCGATCTGGCACGCCGAAACGCAGATGTTCAACGGCCACGGGGTTGCCAAATACCTCCTCAGTCGTGCCGTCCGGGCCGCAGGCATCAAGGTGGTGTTCACCGGCGAGGGCGCCGACGAGATGCTCGGCGGGTACCCGTACTACCGGGTCGACGCGCTGAACAACGACGCGACGTTGAGCGCGGATGAGCGACTGGCGTTGCTCGACGAGATGCTGGGCGCCAATGCTGCGACTCGGGCGCTGATGATGCCGGATCAAGTCAGCAGTCCGGAGATGCAGGCCGTGGAGCGAAGGCTCGGCTGGCTACCTGCGACACTCAATGTCGGTGCGGCGCAAACCAATAGCGTGGCGCCGCTGCTACGCGACGACCTCCCGACTTCGGTGCGGGAGTTTCAGCCGCTGATCTCGGCGCTGGATCGTCTACCGATCGCGCAACGCGTCGCCGGTCGTGACCACCTGAACCAGATGCTCTACATCAACGCCAAGACGGTACTGCCGAACTTCATTCTGAATTACCTCGCCGATCGGATGGAGATGGCTCACTCCATCGAAGGCCGCGTGCCGTTCCTGGACCATCGGGTGGCCGAGGCGGCGGCTCGGGTGCCGGTGAACCTGAAAGTCAGAGGCAACCGCGAAAAGCATGTCCTGCGTGAGGCTGCGAAGGACGTGTTGATACCCGAGGTGTATGACCGGCAGAAGCATCCGTTCACCACACCCCCGACGCGCGACCCGAACGACCCGATGCTGGTCTTCTACCGGGACACGTTTGCCTCGCAAGCGGCGAAGGATCAGCCGATCTATGACATGGACCGGGTCTCGACGGCGCTCGACGAACTGCTCGAGTCACCCGACGATCAGCGCATCGCGGTGGAAGGTGGGCTGCAGCGGGTTGCCAGCGTGATCGTGATGCAGGACCTGTTTTCGATGACGTGAGTTGATCTCCCGCAAACGGTCCAGCGCGCCTGGCCTTCCGCGCAGCTATATTGCTAGGTCGGTGATCCTGCTGATCAGGGAGTCGTAGATGGTGTATTCAAGCGGTGCAGGCATCGGTAAGAGGACTTTGCTCGTCACGTCAGTCCTGGTGGGCGTAGCTGTCCTCGCCATCTCCGGGCTGATGGGTTCGGGCTTGCGCGCTCCTGGGACAGCGCTGTGGTCGGCCCAAGCCGACCCTGGGTTCCACCCGCCCGACAACTGCGGGTCCCCGAACGACACCGGTCCCAGACTCGAACTGTGGAGAGCCGTCAAGGACCACGCTCCTCCCCCGGCAAATCCGTCGCCCAACATCTTCGTCAACGAATCATGGGCGCTCAAAGACGGTGGCCAGGGCAAGCACGACCTGCTGGCGATACCGAGGGCTCGCGTGACGGGAGTCGAATGCCCAGAAATCTGGGGGCCCAAGGCATTCAATCTGTGGAAGCCGGCCTGGGATGAGGCGACCAAGCGGTTCCAGGGCGTCGACGTCATGTTGGGAATCAACTCGTTTCACGGTCGCAAGCAAGATCAGCTGCACATTCACCTCACCGGTTTTCAGCATCAGGCCAGAACGCAGCTGAACGGCCTCAAGGGGATCCCGACGGATCTGTCGAAGTGGAACACGAGCATGTTTTCCGTGACGGGCCACGTCTACCGGATCGTGCGGGTCAACGATCTCGACACGAATGTCTTCAAGCTGGTGAAGGAACACATCGCGCAGAACGACATGTTCCAGCAGTCGATAGCCGTTGTCTCTGCTGCGCCCAGCAAGGGCTTCTACATACTTGCCACGCAAGGCAAACCTGACCCCGGAGAGCCGGAGCACAACCCCGAACTGCGCCTGGGCAACGACTGGGGCACCCAAGCGATCGAAGACCTTATCTCGCGGAGTTGACTCAAGCGGCAGGTACCTTCGTGCGGCGAAATACGCGGTGCCGCAGTGGGTCTCAGGCCAGCATTGGGTCGATCGCGGACCGAGGCACCAGCACCTGCGTGGCGTCGGGCAGCAGCGTGCCCTGGTCGAAGAAGAAGATCACCCCGTCGTTGACCACCGCGAAATTCTGGTAATTGGCAGGGTTGTACAGCGCAGTCTGCGCCACCGGTGACGCCGGTGGTGGCGTGCTCGTGACCGGCTGTCCCGGTTGCGGCGACGGCGTGGGCGTCCCGGCCGGAGACGGTGCCTGTTGCTTTGCCAGCTCAGCCTGGACGACGGGCGCTACGACTCGCAGCGGATCATCGACCCGCCACAACGGCGTGTGCTTCTTGTCGTCCGATGCGGCGGTGTAAAGGATTTCCTTGCGATAGGTCTGGTCCCAGTTGAACGACTTGAACGTCGTCTGCGGCTGCGCGCCGACGTTCCGGTACACCTTGAACACCACCGTCTGCGTTCCGCGCGGCGGAATTGCCGAGTTGTACTCCGTGGGCTTGATCCGCAGCTCAGAGGGCTTACTTTGGGTCCCACCCGACTTGGCCGCATTGACAAACGCATCGCGCGTCTGGGAGATGAAATCGGCGATCGGCTGCTGGTCGGGGTAATCCATCGGGATGCTGATGTCGACGCTGTATGCGGGGTCGGAGAGTTGGATCTCGCACGTGCCGCCGGTATTGCTGCCCTTGAGGTCGGCGCAGTAATCCTTCGGCGCCGCCACCGCCACAGCAGACGAACCGAGGATTGCCGCAGCCGTGATGACGGCAACGCTGAACAGACGCATGTGTGAATTCCTCCAAACAACGCGGCATGGCGCCGCGGACGAGAGATTGGCGTGCAGCATCGCTGCGAGGGGCAGACGGAGCTACCGCTTATTCAGGGTAGCCGTTCGAAACGTCTGGGCGAAGTCGCGCCGTATCCATCGGTCATAGGGTTGCGCGGACGTCGTCACCGTCACGGCCCGAGACCGGCGCCCGACTTCCTGGTCGAGGAAGTGAGTTGGTAGCACCTGTTGCACCACAGAAGGTTTCAGAAGGGGCGGGACAGACACCGACCACGTTCAGCCGGCATCAGATGAAAAACGCTGGCGCACAACGCGGTACAACACACTCAGCGACCTGCCAATTGCGCTGCGGCGCCCTCGTGGCGGAGAGGGAGACGAGTGCGCAGGGATCGGTTAGGGTGGGTGGCGGCACCCAGTACTTCCTCGGCAACGCCAGGATCCAAGACCTCATCAACGCCAAGCAGCTGGTCGAGGTATTGCCGAAATTCGGGGTCGAGGGCATCTACCCTCCCGAAGCGAAGCGCCGGAACTGTTGACCGGCGCATCAATCGGCGCGAGGTAGCACCGTCACATGAGCACTTAGACCGACCCGACGAAAGCTCCCGGGCGCCGCACGCAGGCGTTGTAGCATCCAGGCACCGTTCGTGCGCTCGGAGGGAGACTCGGTGGGAGCGGAGGCGGCGGGCGAGGTCTTCGGGCGCTACCGCCTACTCGAGACGCTGCCCTGGGGCGGCACAGGCACGGTCTATCGGGCCTATGACACGACGATGGATCGCGACGTGGCCATCCGGATACTTCCGCCGGAGTCGACGAGTGAGCCCGGGCGGCGCGAGCAGCTCCGAGACGAGGTCGCCACCGCGGCCCGGCTGAACAATCCGCACATCATCCCGGTCCTTGAAGTCGGCGACATCAACGGACGGCTCTACCTGTCGATGCCCATCCTCGACGGCATCAATGCCCAGAGCTTGCTCGGTCGCGACGGACCAATGAGTCCGAGGTCGGCGGTGCGATTGGTCGAGCAAACCGCCGCGGCTTTGGCGGCTCTGCATGATTCCGGGCTGGTTCACGGCGATGTGAAGCCGTCAAACCTGTTCGTAGTCGGTGGCGACATTGTGTTTCTGCTCGATGCCGGGGTGGCCGGTCCTACCCAAGCCGCTGGCGACGGTGCGGTCGAAAGTTGGCCATACCGGGCGCCGGAACGCTTCGGTCCCGGTCCCGCCGAACCCAGCAGCGACACTTACGCACTGACCTGTGTGCTCTACGAGTGCCTGACCGGGCAGCACGCCGTGACAGGCGACAGCCTCGAACAATCCGTCACCGCGCATTCGGAGGGTTCGGCACCCAAGCCCACCGACGTCGACCCCGCAATCCCGACTGGATTTGACGACGTTATTGCCCGTGGCATGGCCAAGAAGCCCGAAGACCGTTATCCCACCGTCCGCGAACTGGCATTCGCGGCCAGAGACGCGCTCGCCTCCCCCGTCGCCGCAGCGGCGGAACCCGCAACCGGAGTGGAGTTCGGCCGCTATCGGCTTTTCGACTTGCTCGGTCAGGGCAGCATGGGCTCGGTATATCGCGCCCACGACACCGTGCTGGACCGCGACGTGGCCGTGAAAGTGCTGCGGCCGGAACTGGCTACCGAGCCCGGCTATGAGGAGCGGTTCCGTCGCGAAGCCTCGGCGGCGGGCCGACTGGCCAGCCCGAACATCATCCCGATCTACGACGCCGGCGAGATAGACGGGCGTCTGTACCTGGTGATGCCGATCATCGACGGCATCGATGTACACACATTGCTTCGCCGCGACGGTCAAATGAGCCCGCTCAAGGCGGTCCGGGTCATCGAGCAGACGGCTGCGGCGCTGGATGCAGCGCACCAGGCGGGGCTCGTGCACCGTGATGTGAAGCCGTCGAACTTGCTGAGCGTCGGCGATGACTTCGTGTACTTGATCGACTTCGGACTCGTGCAGCCCGCAGTTGGGACACGCTTGACCCGCACGAATCTCAATCCAGGGACTCCCGCATATATGGCTCCCGAGCGCTTCAAGCTCGAGACCATCGCCGATGCCCGCGGCGATGTGTACTCCCTGGCCTGCGTGCTCTTCGAATGTCTGACTGGGCGGGCGCCGTTTTCTGGTGGGGGCGTGGAGGGATTGGCCGCCGCTCATCTGTTCAGCGAGCCGCCCTCGCTTCGCAGCCTCGATCCGGCGATACCCGCCGGCTTCGACGAGGTCATCGCTCGCGGGATGGCCAAGGAACTCGATGAGCGCTACCAGACCGCGAACGAACTGGCTGGGGCTGCCCGGGCGGCACTCACCAACGTCTCTGGCAAGACTGAAACCCAGCCGCCCTGGGCCGCGTGGCGCAACCGTCGCCGCGCCCTTGCCGTCGCTGCGGCCGTCTTTGTCGTCGCCGTCGCCGCATTCTTCGGGCTCAAGCAATTTCCGCTGCATTCGAAGGCGCGGGGTCAGATCCAGCTGCCGTTTACCGGTCTCGCCGGACCCGCTGGCATTGCGGTCGATGCGAAGGGCGACGTCTTCGTCGTCGACAGCGGCAACAACCGGGTGCTCGAGGTGGAGGGAGGCTCGACCAGCCAGACCGAGGTACCGATCGCGGGCCTGGACCATCCCGACGACATAGCAGTCAACGAGGCGGGCGACCTGGTGGTCACCGAACCGACACGGCACCGAGTGCTGGAGCTGACGGCAGGGTCGACCAGCCCGGTCATCCTGCCGTTCACCAACCTCGGGGAGCCCACGGGTGTGGCGGTCAGTTCGCGCGATCCGCGCGCCGACCGCGCCGTCCTGGTCACCGACGCGACCAACAATCGGGTGCTGGCCCTGGGTGTGCATTCAAGAAAGCAGACTGAGTTGCCGTTTGCGGGCTTGTCGGGTCCCTCGGCCGTGGCGGTCAGTGGGGACCGCGCCGTCTTCGTCATCGATCGGGAGAACGAGCGGGTGCTGAAACTGCCCCGGACGGCGACGGTCGACACTGTCCTGCCCTACGTGATCGGCCGTCCGGACTGGGTGGCGGTCGGCACCGACGGCAACGTGTACGTGACCGACAGCCACGGCAATCGGGTTCTGAAGCTGGTCAAGGAGTCGAATACGGCAATCACCTTGCCGTTCAACGGCCTTCGCAATCCACAAGGCGTCGCTGTGGATGCCGCCGGGAATGTCTACGTGGCGGATGCCGGCAACAACCGGGTGTTGAAACTGCCGCCGAGCTGATCGCATTTCACCTCGTGATGGCGTCTCCCGCGTTGATCGAATGGGTGCAAACGCACAAAGACGAGCCGTTCGTCACCAGCGTGCTCAGCAGGGTCGAACCGATGCGAACTGCGACTCGTCATGGCATGCCGGGGATCACCGAGCGTGCCCACCATCTACTCGATGGCATCGACACGGCTGCTGGCGGGTTGCCGATCAATCGGCATCCCGACCGCAGCACCAACATCGGCGACGGACGATTAGCGCTGAAAGTTGGCGCCGCACAACGACATCGAATCTGCCGAGCACCGGGCCTTCGCCCTGGCCAGCCCGTCCTTGGAAACGCCTGTACAACAACGGTTTCGGCTATCTCGACGTGCAGAGAGTCAACAACGACGGTCACGTCGCCTGCTCGAACAGGAAAGTGACCTGTTCAAGTGTTCGGTGCCAGCGGCATCGATGAGACGCACCCGAGCAGGCAGGAATCGACGGCATCACAAGGCCGTGCGTCAACGCTGCAGTAGTTCGATACCGAGCCCCTCGACGTCGATTGTGTTCCTGGTGACCAACGCGACGCCAAGGGTCAGCGCGGTGGCGGCGATCATGACGTCCATGGCGCGACCGCGCGGACTCCGGCCCTGGGCTCGTAGGCGTCCGCACAGCAGGCCGTAATGGTGAGCGGTGTTGTCGGTGAAGGCGATGCCACGGCCATAGACGGACTGGATCATGGTTAACCGGTGCTGACGATTCAACCTGGCATTGTCGTCCGGAGCGGCGTGAACGCCGAAGTGAAGCTCCGCATAGCTCACCGAGCTGATCTGGCAGACCAGCCCCGACAAGTCGGCATCAGTTGCTACCAGGATGCTGGTGTCGAGGATGACTCGCTTAAACCCAGGGGTCGTCAACGATGTCTTCTTCGCGGGTCTCACGCAGTTCGGTTTCCCAACCGGCGTCGACAGCCGTTCCGTAGATGCGACCGGCCTGTTCCCCTGTTACCCAGGCTGGCGTTTCGAGTGGCACGATCCGGGCGACGGCGCGGCCGTTGACCAGCACGGTCACCTCCGCGCCATTCTCAACCTCACGCAGGACGGGAGCGGGATTTTGGCGCAGTTCTCGCATCCCTACATTTGTCACAGTGGCAGTGTACCGGCCATGTAGATCATGATCTACATGGCCGGTCCTTTAGTCCCCTCCAACTCCCACGCCCCTGCCGGGTGGGGTGAGGGCGGGCACCGTTTCCTAGTCTTGCCGCCTGTTCGCGCGCCAGGTACGTTCGGGCACCAAGCGGTACCGGCGGTACTGCGTACTCGCACCTTTGGAATGGAGTCCGCGATGCCAGTCAAGAACCATCCCAACAGTGCTCCGGGCATGCCGATGCTTTTCCCGGCGTGGGTCGACAGGTTGCAGATGAAATATATGAACCCGGTAGCGCGGCGGGTGGCGCGTTTCATGCCGACGTTCGCCATCATCACCCACCATGGACGCAAGTCGGGCAACCCGTACGAGACTGTTGTCCAGGCTTATCGCAGAAAGAACGTGCTGGCGATTCTCTTAGGTCATGGCCAAACCGATTGGGTCAAAAATGTTGTGGCCGCTGGCGAAGCCGACGTGCTGCGTTCGGAAAAGGTCCTACATATCACTCATGTGTGTGTTGTGCCCGCAGGCGGCTCCGCCGATGGATTGCCGTTAGTCGCCCGACTTGGTAGCCGTCGAATGGGCGTACTTGTAGGAGAAATCGCCGAAGGGTGCGCCTAGCAACGCAACCGGATGACATTGTTAGCCACAGCCCCGGCGACCGGGTCACTGGTTGCCAGTGCTGCTGCACTCGCACACGAGTCAGCCGGGCACCCTGGGGGCGGTGGTGTTGGCCACTTTGTACCGCTTATCGTGCCACTTGAATGCGTAAGACTTGCGTAGATCTGAGGCAATTTGGCCGCTCAAACCTGAGCCCAGCAAACGTTAAAAACGTCTTTACCTGCACAAACGCTTGGTGGGGCGGGTGGGGCTCGAACCCACGACCAACGGATTATGAGTCCCTGGTCCGCCCCCTGGCAACCTCTGCTGAGTCCACAAAACCACCTGCAGCGGCTCCAATCCCCTAAATTTCCAGGCCTTCTGTCGGCCTAGCAGCGGCTGCTTGCACATCGCAGCAAATCAGCAGGTTGAGCAACTCATGTGGACGTGGTGCGGACGCCGTAGGTGTCGAAGAGTTCGAGGACTTCATGCAGGATTCTTCCATGACTCGCCCTGTTGATTACAACTGGACACAAGGGAATACATGAGTACACGCTTGCACCGGATGTCCCCAGATTGTAATTTGGAGATACATACTCCAAGGAGGCTTCCATGGGTGAGGAATCTGCAGCGGTACCCCCCGTCGCTGAACCTGTCGCCAACGCCGAGATTGCACCCGACATGTTCACAGTCTCTGTGAAGGGCACCGGTGTTGAACTGACGCGGAATGTGGACCAGACCACGGCACTACAAGTGATCGCTACTGTTCTCGGCGGCGGAACGGCACCCGGTCAAACATATCTTCCATCAGCTCCACGTGTGCCTCATCTGGTAACGCACCAGCATCGGCCTGCTGATGGCGGCGGAGGCACTGGCATTGACCCAGAAGTTACCGTCGGAGAGTACATCGATGAGTGCGAAGCGAAACGAAATCCGGAGAAAATTACAGCGATTGGCCACTACCTGCAGGTGAGGCTGGGCCAAGGTTCATTCACCCGTGAAGAAGTCAAGAGCCAATTCCGCCCCGCAGGCGAAGCAGTACCTGGCAACTACTCTCGCGACTTCGGAGACGCAATCACCCAGCGATGGATCGCCGAGGATTCGGCGGCAAAGGGTCAGTACTACGTCACCAATACGGGCAAAGCCGCGATTGCTGAGAGGTTTGCGGAGAAGTTTAGCAAACCAATTCGCCGCGCCCCGTCGCGACGTAAGAAGGCAACCGCGAAGTCAGACAGCGAAGATTCGAACGCAGTCGGTGAGAACAACTTTCAGGTATTGGACGGCGAGTGACTAAGCCGCACAGCAAGTCTGTTGCTGTACGATTCCAGCTGCTGACTGCAGCAGATCAAGCGTTAGCGCTGGCACGTATTGTCGAGGCACGAAGCACTGGCGGATTCGTGCGGCCTCGAGATGTGGCCGCGATGTTCGAAAACCTTGGATTGCCCGCACCGTCCAAGATCGGCAACATGTATGCCGCTCTATCCAAAGCAGGATTCATCACGAAGGCGGGTGGTGCAGGATTGTGGCGCATCACCCCGCTTGGGCGACATCAATCGAATAGCGTTGTCACCGAATCCGAACTCCATGAGCTGCTGGCTGAAACGCAAAGCTACGGCGGCGCACTGCTCGGTGCGGTAATGCACACTCTTGTGCCACCCACCCTCGCGCCTCCGGCGATTCTGGCGCCAGTCACCAAATTCACCGAGACCTACCCGTTTGACCTCAATGTTTTCGGCATGACACGTTTCCCAGACGACTCTGGGGGCGATCCTGTCGAACATGCGTTAGCAGCTGCCCGCTCCGAAATTGAGGAACATGGCCTGAACTTCCACCTGGCTTCTGACCGTGCCATGTCCGATGACCTTTGGACGAACGTGGCTGCGCACATGTGGGCAAGTCGCTACGGGATTGCCATTTTCGAGGACAGACGTAGCCGTGGACTAAATTACAATCTGACGATTGAAGTCGGTAGCATGGTCATGACTGGACGCAGATGCTTACTGCTAAAGGACATCTCGATTAAATCAATGCCGACCGACCTGGTCGGGATGATTTATAAGCCGGTAGACCTCGACGATCCTGCGACTGTGACAAACGCTGTGAACGAGTGGACTACAAACGATCTCAACCTGCCGAAGGCGTAACAGCATGCGTTTGTGCCCGATCAAACTTTAAGACAGTAGGGACTTATGGAGGGTCTCCAGCCGCCGGATCCGCTTGACGTTGCGCTTCAGCACCTCGATCAAGACGCACCAATATCCGAGCGCATGGAACTTATTTGGAGTCACTACGAGAACGCAACAAGAGATCGAATCAGCAGACCACCAAGTGATTCCGAGCAGCAGAAGGTACACGAATGGTTTATGACTCTGAGACGACAGGGCAACGACGGGCCCATGTTCTGGACCACACGGTATCGGCGCCGCCTGGAAGCGTCACTCTCTATGCTCGAAAAGGCTGCTGGTGTCGTGCAGCTTGCGTGCCCCGCATGCACTCCCCTGTTCGGACGGCACCAACGTCCGATTCCGGTTCAACCGTGGTCAGCTCAGGTTTCAAACGAAGAGAACCAACGAATGAAACATCTCGTTCGGAAATACCTAAGTAATCGTGAGCTTTTCGGACCTCCACACGCCGGCCCGCTCTGTGTGAGTGTCGTTAGTGTTGTACCGCAGCGACGCAAAATCATTGATGCCGACAACATCGTCAAGGGTCTGCTCGACAGTCTAGCCGGTTCAATTTACGAGAACGATCGCGACATCCAATGCCTAACGAGCCGCATCCTGCGAAGTGTCAACGACAGCGGCCACTATGTACTGACGATTACACAGGTTGCGCCTTGGGAAGCTGACGTGATCTGGCCCAGTAATCCCGCTCAGCAAATTTTCGCTTGAATACCTATGTCGTGCCGGTCTTCTGATGCAGTTTTACGGCGCCCTGTCTGACTCTGCTAAGGGACGTGTGGGGCGACTAGCACGTCCGGCCACCACGGTGGGTCCAGCTGGCTTGTAATCAAAATGCCAGTGGGTGTCGCGGCTACGCCAGCATAGAGGCACTCCGCGGTAACTGCGCTAGGGCTGTCGTCCGTCCACGTGCTGCAACGCAGGAGAATAGGTTTTGCTGGCCGCCGTACTCACTTCCGCTACCCCGTGGCAACGCTTCCGCCTGCGGTTATGCTGTCGAGCTGCGTGGGTATGGGTCGTATGTCAGTTTGCTAGCGACATCTGGGAGAGACAGTGAAGATCGTCAATAACTCTCGGGCGCGGGCGTTGATGGCTGTGTTCGCACTTGCCGCAACTGTTGGGTTGGCCACAGTGCCGACTGCCGGTGCCGAGACAATCGAAGAAATGGTTAACAACTCGTTCGCCCTGGAAAGCCCGTTCTGGAAGTACCTTTACAACAATGGTTTCGGCTATCTCGATGCGCAGCGAGTCAATAATGACGGCCACATCGCCTGCTCGAACAGGAAAGCAGGTGTCACCTCCTCCCAAGTCGTTTCTTTGCTCCAGACACGCGGCTACACCGCTCTTGAAGCCCAGGGCATTGTCTCGGCGGAGGAAGCCGCCAGTCATTCTCAGGCTTCACCTGTCTGCTGAAACCGTTGCCGAATATGGACGCGGTGTGGACACCGTGGCTGGTGGCGGCCACAGTGCCCAGCGCTGGACAGCCTCCCGCAGACCGTCTAGCTACACTTGGTGGGGCGGGTGGGGCTCGAACCCACGACCAACGGATTATGAGTCCGCGGCTCTAACCGACTGAGCTACCGCCCCCAGGCGCTAACGACCACGACACTAGCGCGGCCTCACCCACGAGACGCAGGCCGTCAGCCTTCGACGGGCGTGAGCCGAAACACCCGGATCTCGCGCGGCGCGGCCTTGGCGCGATACGCGTCGTAGCCGGCGTAGAAGTCGACCGCCGTCTCCCACGCCTTAGCGCGTTCGTCTCCAGTGAGCAGTTCGGCGCGGTACTTACGCGGCGGACCCTTGTACTCGACGGTGCACTCGGGATTGGCTTTCAGGTTGGCGCTCCACCCGGGATGCTTCGGCCCGCCATAGTTCGACCCGATCGCCAGCAAGGTACCCGAATCCTCAATCAGGACAAGAGGAGTCGCGCGCGGCTGCCCGGTCTTCGCGCCGGTCGAGGTGACCAGACCGGCCCTGTCCACACCCGCCGAACTGAAGCGGCCGTTGGTTCGAGGGATCAGCACCTTGTCGATATGCGGTGCCACATGGAGCGCAAGCTGATAGCCGACCGGGCTCATCGCGATCCGCTCCCCCACGGCCTCGCCGAACCGCAACCGTCGACCACGAACTTCGCTATACCGCCGAAACGCCACGGTAAGACCGTACCCGCCGGGCCGATTAGTACACGTACACGACGGCGCCGTTGCCGCCGTTGCAGACCACGAGGGCGCCGGTCGCAGCACAGGTCATCGTGTAGCGCTGGCCGGTCACCGGACTGAGAGCCTCGACCTGGCGTGGCGTCACGCTGGCCGGGCCGCCGGCGCCGTAGGCCTGGCGTACCTGTTCAGCGAACGGGCAGGTGGTGTCGGAGGATCCGACCGCCGAGTGCGCGAGACCACCCGACGGGCCGGACGTCGGCGTGCAGGCCTGCGCATTGGGCGGCAAGGAGACGGGCGTCGTGGCGGAGGTGGTCGTCGTCCCGTCGTCCAGAGTCCACGTGCCACAACCCTGGGTCCGGAACCCGGCGTCGGTCGGCGCGATCCTCACGGTCTGCGGCAGAATCCCGGCCCCGTTGACGATGATGTCGGCGGTATCACCTCCGAAGCCCCGCAGGCGCTCCCAGTAGCACGACTCACCACCCGGCGAGCGGTACGTGCCGGGCTGCAGATCGACACCCAGGCGGAAGGTGCCGTCGCCCGGGAGGGTGCGACCGGCGGGCCGGGTGGTCGTCGTGGTCGACGAGGACGTCGTCGTCCCCGATGACGGAGGCGGGATCGAGACCGTCGTGCCGGGGTAGATGGGCTCCAAGTGGGACGTCGCGGTATCGTGCGGCGCCACCGCCGGTCGAGCTGACTTCCCACCGCCCCCGGAACAACCGCTCACCAGGCAAGACACCATCAGAACTGCGACCGCGCTGCATGCGACTTTCATCAGTCGCCGTCAGCCGAACACCGTCTGGCCGTCGGCGTCGATCAGATACCGTTCGGTCCCGGATTCCACCCGCGCCGCATCGGCGCCCAGCGACACCGCGATCTTGTTGCTGGCATTGCGCATGATGTCGAAGGTGAGTTCGACGGCTTCTGCCTCGGAAAATCGTGAGCGCACCTCGGCGGCATCGTCGACGGCGAGGTGCGCAGGGGTCCAAATTAACGCATCCGTATAGCGCAGCGCTGCTTTAGCGCGGTCATCCAGCGACCTGGACGCCTCGAAGTGCGAAATCTCGTCGTACAGCGCTTCCGAACCGCCCGCGTCCAGGGCGTTGCCTTCCCGCAGCGACTTGCACAGCCGGCAGTTGTGGGCGGACGCGACGCGCAGCCGGACCAACTCGGAGGTGACCGGGTCCAGGGCGCGCATCCGGGCGACGGCGGGGGCGAAGACAGCGAACATCTCACCGGCCGGGTCGGTCGAGTCGTCCCAGGCGATCGGGCCGTTCACCCAGCCCAGGTACTCCGATCCGACATCCAACGCTTCCAACCCAGCCCGCACCCGTGGCACGAAGTCGGCGATGAATATTCCCACCACAATCCGAAAGGTGCTGTCCCGCAAGTATTTGAACAGCAGAGAACGTTGCTCGACGCTGATCCTGGAGACGTCGGTGCTGAACTGCTCGGCGAACTCGGCGACGGCGCCCCCCGTCGAGCATTCCGGTTCGGTGATCTCCTCCTCGACGGGCAGCTTCGGCAGGGACAGCGTCTGCGCACACACGTGACGCACCAGGCTGGTAAGCGGCCCATCCGACAACGCCACCAACCGCGTCAGCCGATCGTCGACAGCGGGAGCAGACACCCTTTCCACGCTAGAGCGCGCGGGTAACCAGGGCAATTCCGCTATTGCGCCTGGCTGACCGAGGACATGTGGAAATCGGGGATCCGCAATGACGGCATAGCGGCGCGCGTCGCCCAGTCACCCCATTCGCGTGGCAGCGTCTTCTCGCTGATGCCGGCCTCGGTCGCGCGCCGCAGCAGATCCAGCGGGCTCTCGTTGAACCGGAAATTGTTGACCGCCCCGGTGACCTCGCCGTCCTCGATCAGGTACACCCCATCCCGCGTCAGACCCGTCAGCAGCAACGTCGTCGGGTCGACTTCGCGGATGTACCACAGCGTGCTCAGCAACAACCCGCGCTCGGTGGACGCGATCATGTCCGCCAGGTCCGCCGACCCTCCGGTCATGACGAGGTTGTCGCAGGCAACCGCGACCGGGGCATCGAACCGGGCGGCCGTGGCGCGCGGGTAGGCGAGTGCGTTGATCACGCCGTCGCGGATCCAGTCGACCTGCCCGATCTCCATGCCGTTGTCGAACACCGACATCGTCTCGCTGGAACTGCTGGCGGCGACGAACGGCGTGCACGCCAGGCCCGGTGCCATCGGGTCGGAGAACAGGGTCAGCGGCAAGTTTGTGAGCCGCTCCCCCACGCGGGTGCCGCCGCCGGGCGCCGACAACGCGGTGCGGCCCTCCTGGGCGCCGCGGCCGGCCATCGTCCAGGCGAGGTAGATCATCATGTCGGCCACCGTTGAGGGCGGCATGATGGTCTCGTAGCGCCCGGCGGGCAACTCGACGAACCGCGACGACCAATCCAGCCGGGTCGACAAGTCGTCGAGCAGCGAATCCATCGGCACGTCAATGAAATCGGGTGTTCCGACGCCCGCCCACGCGCTGGCGTCGCCGCGTTTGGCGTTGACCTCGATCGCCCCGGTGGGCAGCGTGTAGCGCCGCCGGAGTCCCGTCGACGACGCCAGGAACGTCGTCGAAAGACTGTGGTGCGCATAGCCGTACAACGTGTCACGGCCACGGAACACCTTGCTCAACGGGCCGGCGATCCCGGTGAACACCCCGACCCCGGTCCCGGGCACCGGCGCATCCCAGTCGGCGGGCTCCCCGGTGTCGGCCAGCAGCGGTGCGGCGTCCCCGGCCTCCGGCGCCGAACGCGCGGCGTCCTGAGACGACACCACCAGACCAGGCAGCACCGACGGGTCGGACTCGCCGGAGACCACCGCGCCGACGTGGGCGCTGTCGCCTTGTCGCACAATCGAAATCACGGTCACACTGCGGGTAACCGTGACGCCGTTGGTGGTCATCGAGTTGTTCGCCCAACGCAGCGTCGCCTCGACCTTGTCGGTCACCAGCACCATGGTCTCGTCGGCGCGGCCGCTCTTGGCCGCCTCGTCCAGAACGATGTTGACGACGTGCTGAGGCGTGATCATCGGCCGCCCTCGGTCCGGGTGTTGAGCACGTTGATGCCACGGAACAGTGCCGACGGGCAACCGTGGCTGACCGCGGCGATCTGACCGGGCTGGGCCTTGCCGCAATTGAGTGCACCGCCCAACCGCCAGGTCGACGGACCACCCACCGCTTCCATCGCATTCCAGAAGTCGGTGGTGGTGGCCTGATACGCGACGTCGCGCAACTGCCCGTACACCTCTCCGTCCCGAATCCGGAAGAAGCGTTGGCCCGTGAACTGAAAGTTGTAGCGCTGCATGTCAATAGACCAAGACTTGTCGCCGACGATGTAGATGCCGTCGTCGACCCGCGAGATCAAGTCCTGGGTGCTGACGTCCTCGGGCCCCGGTTGCAGTGACACATTCGCCATCCGCTGGATCGGGACGTGGTGCGCCGAGTCGGCGTAGGAGCATCCGTTGGAACGCGACTCGCCCAGCCGGGGCGCGAAAACACGATCCAGCTGATACCCGACGAACATCCCGTCGCGCACCAGATCCCAGGACTGGGCGGCCACCCCTTCGTCGTCGTAACCCACTGTGGCCAAACCGTATTCGACGGTGCGGTCGGCGGTCACGTTCATCACTGCGGATCCGTAGCGCATGCTGCCGAGTTTGTCCGGGGTCGCGAACGAGGTACCGGCGTAGGCGGCTTCGTAGCCGATCGCCCGGTCGTATTCGGTTGCGTGCCCGATGGATTCGTGGATCGTCAGCCACAGGTTGGTGGGGTCGATCACCAGGTCCGTGGCACCGGGCACCACCGAGGGCGCACGCACTTTCTCGTAGAGCAGGTCGGGGAGCTCGGCGAGTTCGGCGGACCAGTTCCACACGTCGTCGCCGGCGACGGCTTCCCAACCGCGAGCCGTCGGCGGCGCCAGCGTGCGCATGGAGTCGAAGCTGCCCGCCTTGGCGTCAATGCTCACCGCCTCCAACGACGGCTGCAGCCGCACCCGCTGCTGGGTGATCGAGGATCCGAACGTGTCGGCGTAGAAGGTCTGTTCTTTCACGGCGGTCAAGCCGGCCGACACGTGGTCGACCCCGTCGGCGTCCAGCAGTCGCCCGGAATAGTCCTGCAGCACCCCGATCTTTTCCGTCGCCGGGACCCCGAACGGGTCGATCTGATAGTCCGATGCCCAGCTGGCGTCGGCATACACCGGCTCGGGCGCCAACCGGACCTGCTCGGTGTTCAGCGCCGCCAGCACGGTCGCCACCTGCACCGCGTGGCGCGCTGTCCGGGCCGCGACGTCGGGTGCCAATTCGGAATGCGACGCGAATCCCCAGGTGCCGGCCACGATCACCCGCACCGCCAGACCGACCTCGCGGCTGAGCACCGAGGTCTCCAGTTCGCCGTCGCGCAGCTGGATGATCTCGGTGCTGAGCCGGTGGATCCGCAGATCTGCATAGCTGGCCCCGGCCGCTCTGGCCGCCGACAGGGCGGCGTCCGCCAACTCGTGGCGCGGCAGGTCCAGGAAGTCGGCATCGATCCCCCGGTTCGGTGTCACGGGTCCACCGTAACGACCGGCTTTAATACATTCATGCCCGACGCGCCACGCCGCTCCACCGCGCTGGCGTATGCCCTGCTTGCGCCAAGTCTGTTCGGCGTGGTGGCCTTCCTGTTGCTGCCGATCCTGGTCGTGGTCTGGTTGAGTTTGTACCGGTGGGATCTGCTGGGGCCGTTGCACTACGTGGGCTTCGCCAACTGGCGCTCGGTCCTGCGCGACGGTGACTTCGGCGATTCGCTGGTGGTGACCGCCATCTTCGTGGCGATCGTGGTCCCGGCGCAGACGGTGCTGGGTCTGTTGGCGGCGATGATGCTGGCCCCACGGCTTCCCGGCACCGGGTTGTTCCGAACTCTCTATGTGCTGCCGTGGATTTGCGCGCCGCTGGCGATCGCGGTGATGTGGCGCTGGATCCTGGCCCCCACCGACGGCGCGGTCAGCACCCTGTTGGGCCGGCGCATCGAATGGTTGACCAACCCTGACCTGGCGCTGCCGATGGTGTCGTCGGTCGTCATCTGGACCAATGTCGGCTACGTCTCGCTGTCCTTCCTGGCCGGACTGCTGGCGATCCCCGAGGACGTTCACAACGCCGCCCGGACCGACGGCGCCAACGCCTGGCAGCGGTTCTGGCGCATCACCCTGCCGATGCTGCGGCCCACCACGTTCTTCGTTTTGGTCACCGGAATCGTCAGCACCGCACAGGTTTTCGACACTGTCTACGCCTTGACCGGTGGCGGGCCGGAGGGCAGCACCGATTTGGTCGCTCACCAGATCTACGCCGAGGCGTTCGGCGCGGCGGCGATCGGGCGCGCCGCGGTGATGGCGGTGGTGTTGTTCGTGATCTTGGTCGGTGTCACCTTCGTCCAGCACCTGTACTTCCGTAGGCGGATCACCTATGACCTCGCGTAATGCGCTGATCTATGTGGGCCTGGTGACCGGTGCACTGATCACGTTGGCGCCGTTCATCCTTGGCCTGCTGACGTCGTTCACCTCGGCACACCAGTTCGCGACGGGCTCGCCGCTGCAGTGGCCGCACCCGCCGACGCTGGCCAACTACACCGATCTGGTCGGCACCGGTTTCGGCCGGGCGGCCGCGGTGACCGCGTTGATGACGGCGGTGATCCTGCTGGGGCAGTTGACTTTCTCGGTCCTGGCCGCGTACGCGTTCGCCCGGTTGCACTTTCCCGGCCGCGACGGCTTGTTCTGGGTCTACATCGCGACGTTGATGGTGCCGGGGACCGTGACGGTGGTGCCGCTGTATCTGATGATGGCTCAGTTGGGTCTGCGGAATACGTTCTGGGCGTTGGTGATTCCCTTCATGTTCGGATCGCCGTATGCGATCTTCCTGCTGCGCGAGCATTTTCGCCTCATTCCCGACGACCTGGTCAACGCCGCACACCTCGACGGGGCCAATACATTGGATGTGCTCGTGCACGTGATCCTGCCGTCCAGCAAGCCGGTACTGGCCGCGCTGACGATGATCACCGTCGTCTCGCAGTGGAACAACTTCATGTGGCCGCTGGTGATCACCAGTGGGCGCAAGTGGCGGGTGCTGACGGTGGCCACCGCTGACCTGCAGTCCCGGTACAACTCGCAATGGACATTGGTGATGGCGGCGACGACGGTGGCGATCGTGCCGCTGATCGTGCTGTTCGTGGCCTTTCAGCGGCACATCGTCTCGTCAATCCTGGTCTCGGGGCTCAAATGAATCGTCCCCGCTTCTCGACGTTGTTCGCGGGTGCTTTCGCTCTGGTTGCCGTGTTGTTGTTGACGACGGCGGTCCTGATGGGCCGGTCCAGCGAGAACGGCAAGATCGTGGTGACCGTGCGACTGTGGGCCGAACCCATCGCGCGGGCCTATCGGGAGTCGTTCGAGGCTTTCAACCGTACGCATCCCGACATCGAAGTGCGCACCAACATGGTGGCGTTCTCGAATTATTTCGACACTTTGCGCACCGATGTGGCGGGAGGCAGCGCCGACGACATCTTCTGGCTGTCCAACGCCTACCTCGACGCGTACGCCGACAGCGGTCGGCTGATGAGGATCGACAACCCCGACGCCGACTGGGAACACACCGTGGTGGCCCAGTTCACGCACAACGGATCGCTATGGGCGGTACCGCAATTGACCGATGCCGGGATCGCGGTGTTCTATAACGCCGACCTGCTGGCCGCTGCCGGCGTCGACCCCGCCGAACTGGACACGCTGCGGTGGAGCCCGGGCTCCGACGACACCCTGCGGCCGCTGCTGGCCAGGCTCACCATCGACGCCGACGGACATCGCGCCGACGCAATGGGTTTCGAGTTTCGCCGGGTCCGTCAGTGGGGGTACAACGCCGCCAACGACCCGCAGGCCATCTACCTCAACTACATCGGGTCAGCGGGTGGGGTGTTCCAGCGCGGCAACGAGTTCGCGTTCGACAATCCCGAGGCGCTACAAGCGTTTCGCTACCTCGTCGGCCTGATCAACGACGACCACGTCGCACCGCCAGCGTCCGACACCAACGACAACGGCGACTTCTCCCTCAACCAGTTCCTGGCCGGCAAGATGGCGCTCTTCCAGTCCGGCACCTACACTCTGGCGGCGGTGTCCCGCGATGCCACCTTCCGGTGGGGCATCGCGATGATGCCCGCGGGTCCCCGAGGACGCGTCAGTGTGACCAACGGCATTGCCGCAGCGGGTAATTCGGCTACGAGACATCCCAATGCGGTGCGTGAGGTGTTGGCCTGGATGGGAAGTCGCGAAGGTAACTCCTATCTGGGGCGCGAAGGTGCGGCCATCCCTGCCGTCGTGTCGGCCCAACCCGGCTATTTCGCCCACTGGAAAGCCAGGAACGTCGATGTCACGCCGTTCTTCTCGGTTCTCGACGGCCCTCATATCCCGGCCCCCGGCGGCGCCGGATTCGCCGCCGGAAACGAGGCGCTGCAACCCTACTTCGACGAGATGTTCCTGGGCAGAGGCGATATCGCGGTGACGTTGCGGCAAGCTCAGGATGCCGCGAACGCCGCCGCGCGCCGCTGATCTCGCTGACCGGCTAGCGTGACGCTCGACGCCTAAAGCGGGCCCGGCCCGGACGCACAACCGTGTGCTACGGCGACGCTCCCTGCGCCTCCGCCGCATTGAGCGCACTGTGATGCCGTCCCCACGCGAAGTAGTAGATCAACGCCGCGGCGATCCAGCCGCCGAACGCCAACCACGTGTACCAGTGCAAACTGAGCAGGATGTACCCGCACGCCAACATCGAAAGCACCGGCGTGACAGGGTAACCGGGCATCCGGAACCCGCGCGGCAGATCAGGTTCGCGCACCCGCAGGATGATCACCCCCGCCGAAACCACGATGAAGGCGGTCAACGTCCCGATTGACACCATGTCGGCCAGCTTGTCCAGCGGTACGAACGCGGCCAACGCCGACGCTACGACCGCGACCATCACCGTGTTGTTCACCGGAGTCCTAGTGCGCGGGTTCACCCTCGCGAACCACGCGGGCAGCAAACCGTCACGACCCATGGCGAACAGGATGCGGGTCATCCCGTACAGCGTGACCAGCGTGACCGTAAAAATCGAAATGACCGCGCCCGCAGCCAGAATCGTGCCCGCCCACGTACCGCGCGTGACGCTGTCGAGGATGGTGGCCAGCCCGGCGTTCTCCTGCTTTGCGAAGTTCTGCCACGGCTGGGTGCCGAGCGCAGCGACGGCGACGAGTACGTACACGCCGGTGACAACGAACAACGCCGACAGCAACGCGCGCGGCATCGTCTTCTGTGGGTCCTTGACCTCGTCGCCGGCGGTGGAGACCGCATCCAAACCGATGTAGGAGAAGAAGATGGTGCCCGCCGCCGAGCCGATGCCCGCGACCCCGAAAGGCGCGAAATCCTTGAGATTGCCGTCGTCGAAAGCGGTGAACGCGATGACGACGAACATGCCCAGCACGCCCAGCTTGACCAACACCATGACGGTGTTGACTTTCGCCGATTCGCTGGCGCCGCGGATCAGCAGCAGCGCGCACATGACGATGAGGATGACCGCCGGCAGGTTCACCCAACCGTGCGAGACGCCGTCGGGCAGCTTGTCCCACGGCGCCGCCGAGAGCGCATGCGGCAACGAGAATCCGAACAGATTGTGCAGCAGCTTGTTCAGATAGCCGCTCCACCCCACCGCCACCGCGGCCGTCGCGACCCCGTATTCCAGCAGCAGACACGCCGCCACGACCATCGCCATCACCTCGCCCAGCGTGGTGTACGCGTAGGAATACGACGACCCGGAAACCGGCACGGCCGAAGCCAATTCGGCATAGCAGATGGCGGCCAGGCCGGCGGCGAGTCCGGCGATGAGGAATGAAACGATCACGCCGGGACCGGCCTCGGGCACAGCCTGGGACAGCACGAAGAAGATCCCCGTGCCGATCGTCGACCCGACGCCGAACAGGGTGAGCTGAAAAGTCCCGAAGCTGCGCTTGAGGCCGGATGAAGCACCCTCCGCGACCGGGGCACCACCCACCGGACGCCGGCGCAGCATCTGCTCTTTGATACTGATCGAAGTATCCGGCAACTGCCCTCCCGTCGGTAGCTCCGCTGATTATGAGCCACCCGCAGCACGGCGACAGTTGCGCCCCGGGCCTCAGGCGACGGTGAGGATTGTCTCGATCACCACTCCCGCGGCTCCAACCACGGCGGTGATCGCCAATGTCATCCAGTCGGCGAGTTTCGGCCTGCGCGGGTTGGCGGAGAGCTGCCCGGTGCCGCCGCGGGCGGTGATCGCGTCGCCCATCTCGTCGGCGCGTCGCAGCGTCACCGTGATGGCAGCCGCCAGCAGATCGATCACTTCCATCCTGCGTTGCTGGCGCTTTTCCTTGCGGCTCTTCGGGGTCGGTTTCGGGCGCAACCGTCGTGCAGCGTAGAGGACCTGGAATTCGTCGATCAGCATCGGGAAGGCGCGCAGCGCGAGCGCCAAAGCCACCGCCCACTCGTCGACCGGCATCCGCAGCAACCGCAGCGGCCGTCCCAAAGTCGCTACGGCAGGACCGATTTCGGCGACGTTGGTGGTATAGGACACCAACCCGCCCAATGCCAGCAAGATCAACGTCAAGGTGGTGATGCGCAGGAAGTTCAAGAACCCGCCGAGTCCTATCTCGACGCCGGCAAACGGGACCACCGGATCGCCACCGGCCAGTGCGGCGGTAATACCGCCGAGCGCCAACACAATCCACAACCAGCGAGGTATCGACGGCAGCGCACCGCGCGGAATGCGCGCAATCCGAATCGCGGCCAGCACCAGCGCCGCCATGAGCCCGATCATCGTCCAGCCCGGGTAGAACGCGAGCAGCACCGAGATGCTGAAGACGGCGACCAGCTTGGTGCCCGCCCAGAGGTCGTGGATGGGTGATCCGCCGGGTATCGGCACCAGTAGTACGACGGGACGGCCGGGCTTGCGCTTGTCTTGCCGCGACGCGGCGGACGTCACCGTCACGACACACCTCCCGGTCCCTGCAACGCCGGGGAGGTCGACGCTGGCGCGGAGTCCAGGACACCGTCCCGCAGATGCAGGACACGCGGGCACAGGGTCTCCATGCCCGCGACGTCATGGGATATCACCACCACCGTCAGGCCGCGCTCGCGGCGCAGATCCTCCAGCAAACGCACCAGGCCCTGCTGACTGGCGGTGTCCAGCCCGGCCAGCGGCTCGTCGAGGATCAGCGCCTTGGGCGAGCACGCGAGGAGTCCGGCCAGCACCACCCGCCGCATCTGGCCGCCGCTGAGCTGGTCGATGCTGCGTTTGGCCAGCGCCGGGTCCAGCCCCACGACGCCGAGCGCCGCCACCACCCGGTCCTCGTCCTTGTGTGAAAACCCGGCCGCCGAAGCCACTTCCAGGTCGACGCGGTTACGCATCAGCTGCAACCGGGCCGCCTGGAAGGACAGCGCCACCGCCCCGACCTGCTCGTGGGTGGGCCGCCCGTCCAGCAGGCAGGCGCCGCTGGTGGGTTGGGTGAGTCCGGCCATGATCCACGCCAGTGTCGACTTGCCCGAACCGTTGCCGCCGTGGATCAGCACGCCATCGCCCTGCTCCACCACGAAAGTGACGTCGCGCAGTGCGGTCTTGGCCCATGGGGTCCCGATGCCGTATTCGTGACCGACGCCCGCCAGTTCGAGCGCCGGTGCGTGCCGGGCTTCGCTCAGGTTCGCCTCCGCGGGCGGCGCTGCGGTGGCCTGACCCATGCCGGTGTTGTCCGGCGAA
This sequence comes from Mycobacterium sp. NGS22, assembly GCF_059813095.1. NCBI lineage: Bacteria > Bacillati > Actinomycetota > Actinomycetes > Mycobacteriales > Mycobacteriaceae > Mycobacterium > Mycobacterium sp. NGS22. Next base: position 45,403 of record NZ_JCALDY010000021.1, on the reverse strand, counting down.
TCGCTGAGTTTGACTGTGCGGTCGGCAGATTCGGCCTCGTTGCTGTAATGCGTGATGTGCACCAGGGCGGTCCGGTGTCGTTTCGTCAGACCGGACAGCACGCTCAGCAGCCCCTCTTTGCCCTGTTGATCGACCATCGTGGTGACCTCGTCGGCGATCAGCATCGCGGGCTCGCGGGCCAGCGCGGCCGCCAGCGCGAGTCGTTGCAGTTCACCGCCGGACAGGCTGCCGGTGTCGCGTTCGGCCAGTTCGGCCAGGCCCACCTCGCCCAGCAACTTCTCGACATCGGTCTCGGTGCCTGGCGGCAGCCCCCAGACCACGTCGTCGGCGACGCGGGTGCCCAACACCTGGCTCTCCGGATGCTGCAGGACGATCGCGGTGCCGCCGAGTTTGCCCAGGCCCACCGCACCCGGGCGATGCACGGTGCCCGACGTCGGCTCCCGCCCGGCCAGGATCAGCATCAGGGTGGTCTTGCCGGAGCCGTTCGCCCCGGTGATGGCGACGTGTTCACCTTCCCGGAGCTCCATGCTGATCTCGCGCAGCGCGTCCTGGGCGGCACCGGGGTAGCGGAAACGCACGTCCTCCAACCGCACCGGAACCGGCCCGACGGGCGCATCGTCGGCGTCACCGGCGGGGGCGTCGAGTTTGTGCACGTCGGGGATGCCCCGCATGCGCTCCAGCAGCCGCGACAACGCCCACCAACCGACCAGGGACACGACCATGATCCCGGCGGTGACGATGCCGAGCAGGACCAACTGCCAGTAGCGCAACGAGAACTCGAACGCGAACTTCAGCCAGAACCCCACGCTCTCCAAATGGATGCGGCTCAGAAACGACGCGAGCCCCTCCACGTTGGCGGTGATGGCATCGCGCATCAAGTGCCGCAGCCGGGTCAAGGCCATCAGCAGCCCGACGTTGCCGGCGCCGAATATCAGGCCGGCGATCAGCGACGAGACCACCACGGTGAGCGTGCCGCGGTTCTTGCGTTTGATGATGCCGGTCAGCCCGCCGATGTAGGCGCTCTGGATGACCGCACCCAGCCCGCCGCTGCCGGCGATCAGGAATGCGATGACGGATGCGGCGACCGTCGCGGTCAGCAGCACCCGCAGCCGGTAGCGGTAGGCGAGCAGCCCGGTGGGCACGGTGCCCAGCAGGGACAGTCCCGCGGCAAACGGCACGGCGACAGAAATGATCGCGGTCACCGCGCATAGCGCCGCCATGACCGATGCCTGCGCCAATTCGCTGGGGCGCAGGGGGCCACCCCGTTGTTGCGAAGGCGGCGGGTCGGGCGGTGTCACTTGTCCGATTCTGCCAGGCACGGCAGCTAAGCCGGTGCAGCACATAGGGGTAACCCGGGGTGGTGCTCGCATAGCAAAGCTATGCAACGATGAGCGCATGTCTTCGTCCGTCACGGCAGATGACGCAGAGGTCCCGCACGGTCTGGGGGCGGACCTGCTGGCCGTGGTTGCGCGGTTGAATCGGTTGGCCACTCAGCGCATCCAGATGCCGCTGCCCGCGGCGCAGGCTCGGCTACTGGCCACCATCGATGCTCAGGGCGAGGCCCGCATCGGCGACCTGGCCGCCGTCGACCACTGTTCTCAGCCGACGATGACCACGCAGGTGCGGCGACTCGAGGAGGCCGGGCTGGTGTCGCGCACCGTCGATCCCGGCGATGCCCGCGCGGTCCGCATCCGCATCACCCCCGCGGGGCTGCACATGCTCAACGCGGTGCGCCGAGACCGGGCCGCCGCCATCGAACCGCAACTGTCCCGGCTGGAACCGGCCGAGCGTCAGGTGCTGGCCGACGCCGTCGACGTGTTGCGACGTCTGTTGCAGAACGCCGCGACCGCACCGGGCCGCAACACACTCTGATCCGGCCCATACGCCGACACTGCAGGTGGATACACCGCGTCCGTGGGTAGACACTTGACGCAGGGCACTACACGGTGCCCTGGTCCGCGCTTCTGGGACCGATCGGCAATCGAGAATGAAAGGTGCCGGCCATACCCGATGCCTCCCCGTTGACCGTCTGGGTCGGATCGTCACGGTACTTCTTCACCCCGGGCCGCGACGTAATCGTGGGCCACGGCGGGCACTGCGACATCCGACTGGACCGTCCCGGCCTTGCCGCCCCTGACGATGCGGCGCAACCGGTCCCCGATCTGGTGCTGCGGTTCGCCGGCACCCATTGGCTCGCCGTCGACCAGAGTCAGCACGGCCTTTTCCTCGACGGAACCCGGATGTCGACGGTGGACATCCGTGACGGCCAGACGATCGCGATCGGCGACCCTGAGCACGGGCCGCGACTGACCTTCCAGGTCTCCGCCGCCGACGACGCGCCCCCGTCCGACACCGATCCGCTCGGGGTGCCGCGCCCCGAACGACTGCCCGACCCCGAACCCACCACCGGTCTGATCCCGGTGCAACCGCACCTCTCGGGAGAGCCGGAGACCGCGCGCATTCCGGCGCTGCCCGACGAGCCGGCCACGCCTCCCGTCCCGACCGCCGAGCCGCCCGCAGTGCCCGACGAGCCAGCCGCGCCTCCCGTCCCGACCGCCGAGCCTCACGCTAGCGTGACGCTCGACGCCGACGGCCACGCTGGCGTGACGCTCGGTGACGTCACCCAGCAGCCGGGGGACGAAGACCCAGAGACCAGCCGCATCCCCGTCGAGCCGGCCACCGCCGGCATCCCGCTCGCCGAGCCTCACGCTAGCGTGACGCTCGACGCCGACAGCCACGCTGGCGTGACGCTCGGTGACGTCACCCAGCAGCCAGGGGACGAAGACCCGGAGACCAGCCGCATCCCCGTCGAGCCGGCCACCGCGGCCATCCCGGCGGCGCCCCTCGACTTCTTCCCCGGACAACACTCCCCGACCGAGCGACCCACCAAACCCTTTCGCTACATCGCAACGGAGTCTCCGCCCGTAGCGGCACCGCTCCCCACTCCGGCGGAGGAAGCCGCCCGGGCCAAAGGACGCGGCCTGATCGAGCGGATGACCGAGGCGACGCGGAAACTCCTCCCGCAGGACGATGGCGAACCCACCCCGCAGACAAGTCGGCTGCCGCTGCTGCAGGCCGGTGCGCGCACGCTCGGGGTGGCGGCCTACCAGCTGGGAGTCGAGGATCTGTTGGCGGACGTGTCGTTCACGACGCGCCCCGGTGCACTGATCGCGGTCGTCGGCCCGTCGGCAGCCCGCAATTTCGCGTTGACCGGTGCGCTCGCCGGTATCCGGACCCTGAGCTCCGGCATCCTCACGGTGGACGGCCATGACGTGCACGCCGAACCCGAGGCCATGCGGTCCCGGATCGGCGTGGTGCCACGGGACAACCGGGTGCACGCAAATGTCACCGTGGAGCGCGCGCTGGGCTACGCGGCAGAGTTGCGGCTGCCGGCGACGACCGCCGATGAGGATCACTCCCGGGTCGTCGACCAGATACTCGACGAGCTCGAGTTGACCCCGCATCGCACGACCAAAGTGTCCAAGTTGCCGCCCGAACTGCGTCGCTGCGCGTCGTTGGCGATCGAACTGGTCACCCGGCCGTCCATGCTGGTGGTCGACGAGCCGGGGGCGGGCTTGGACCCGTCGCAGGAGAAACACGTGATGGGGTTGCTGCGCCGTCAGGCCGACCTCGGGTGTGTCGTGGTGATGGCGGTGACGTCGGCCAACTCGTTGACCTACCTGAATCTGTGCGACCAGGTGCTGGTGCTCACCCCCGAGGGCCGGTTGGCGTTCGCCGGACCGCCGTCGCACATCGACTCAGCCCTGGGCACCACCGACTGGTTCGAGATCTTCGCTCGCGTGTCGAATGACCCGCACGGCACCCACCAGGCATTCCTGCGCCGACAACAGGCGACGGCCGCCCCGGCACCGCCCTCGGTCGCCCTCCCCGAACGGACCCCGCCCGCACCCGGCCTCGGCCGACAGTTCTGGCTGGCGGTGCGACGCCAGGCCCGCAGCGTGCTGGCCAGTCCCGTCCAGTTGCTGTTCCTGCTGCTGCTGCCGGTCGCGTTGGGCGGGTTGACGCTGCTGATTCCCGGTGATTCCGGGCTGGGCCGACCGGCGCCGTCGTCGGGCAACACTCACGAAGCCATCGCGATACTTGCCGCGCTGAACTTCGCCGCGGTGCTGATGGGCACCTCGGCAACCATCCGCGCGCTGGTCACCGAGCGGCGGATCTTCCGGCGTGAGCAGCAACTCGGGTTGTCGGCGTCGGCCTATCTGCTTGCCAAGATCGTCTTTTTCGGTCTCGTCGCGGCCGCACAGGCAGCGATCCTGACCACCATCGTGATCGTCGGCAAAGGCGGGCCCGGGCGCGGTGCGGTCCTGTTGGGCAGCGCGGAATTCGAGCTGTATGTCAGTGTGGCCGCGACGGCCGTCGTCTCGGCGATCGTCGGACTGGCGCTGTCCTCGTTCGGCAGATCCTCGGGTGAGGTGCTGCCGCTGGTCATCCCGGTGCTGCTGGCTTCCTTGCTGTTCGCCGGGGGCTTGGTGTCGTTGGTGGGCACCTGGGGCTACGACCAGGTGTCCTGGTTCGTCCCGGCCCAGTGGGGATTTGCGGCCGCGGCCTCCACCGTCGATCTGCGCCGGGTGGACAAGCTTGCCGAGCAGAACGCGGTGTGGGCGCACTACTCGGGGTGGTGGGTGTTCGACATGCTCATGCTTGCGGTCCTGGGCGTGTTGTGGGCCGGGCTGGTCAGATACCGATTGCGGGTTCCCGCGACATCGCGAGCAGCACGAACCGGGTGACCTGGCTGGCGGCGAGATTGTCGGTCCAGGTGGCGTCACCAATCCCGTTGTCCGACAACGATAGACCGAAGGCGTAGAACCGAGCTGGTGCGCTATAGCGGTGCGTCGGATTGGCCCGGGTCAGGACGATGTGGACGTCGAACGGGGCTGCGGAGGTCTCAGACGTAGCGCCGGACGCGACTGCAGTAGTCGTCGAATTCCCGGCCGTAGTGCCCGCGCAGAAACTCCTCTTCCCGCAACACCTGTCGATGGAACAACCAGGTGCCGGCGGCCAGGTAGAACAGCGGCACCCAGTTGGGGAACACCAACAGCTGACCGACCAGGAACAAGAAGAATCCGACGTAGATCGGGTTGCGGCTGACCGCGAAGATGCCGGTGGTGACCAGGCGCCCGGGCTCGTCGACGTCGATGCCCACCCGGAAGCTTCGGCCGAAGGAGACCAGGCTGCCGACCAGAATCGCGATGGCGCACGCGCACAACCCCACCCCGATCCAGGCCACGACGGTGGAGTTGAAGAACCGCTGCGTGCTGATCAGCGGCCAGCCGAAGGCCGCGGCGAACACCGTGTAGAAGTAGAACAGCGCCACCGGCGGGATCGCGAAGTCGCTGTTGTCGAGGTTTCCGAAATGCAGTGCCCGGATGCCGTTTTTCTTCAGGACCCAGAGGCGTCCCGCCACCGTGCCGAGCAGCAGCACCACCATCAGTGCGGCCAGGTATTGCGGCATCGCTGTTCTCTCCATCGCCGGGCTGAAACCATGATTCCACGACACTGACGTGTCGGAGTGGAACGACTTGTTTCGGCCGCACCGGCGACGGGCTACGGTCGGGGCATGGCGTCAGAGAAGAAGACCACGGCCGAATATCTGCGGGACGCGCTGGACGGGCGCTGGCGTGACGTGAGAAACCAGACTCGAGCCCAGCTCAGCGGCGAGGCGTTCCGTCCGCACTACACACCCAACACGGTCATCGCCCGCGCGAAAGTGGCCGAACAGATGCAGATCCTGGCGACCGCGGGCATCTCGGATGAAGGGTTCCGCAAAGAGCACGGTGGCACCGGGGACGTCGGGGCGGCCATCACCATGATCGAGATGCTAGCCATGTCGGATTTGTCCCTGATGGTCAAGGCTGGGGTGCAGTGGGGCCTGTTCGGTGGTGCCGTGGAGAACCTGGGCACCGAGCGCCACGGCGCGTACATCGAGGACATCATCAGCCTGGACCTGCTGGGGTGTTTTGCGATGACCGAGACCGGACACGGCAGCGATGTCCAGTCGCTGGAGACGACGGCGACCTACGACGCGGAGACCGAAGAGTTCGTCGTCCACTCCGAGACCCCGACGGCGCGGAAGGACTACATCGGCGGCGCGGCCGAGACCGCCCGAATGGCAGCGGTTTTCGCGCAGTTGATCACCCACGAGAACGGTGAACCGGTCAACCACGGGGTGCACTGCGTGCTGGTGCCGATTCGCGACGAGGACGGTAACGACCTGCCGGGCGTGACCACGTCGGACTGCCACTACAAGGGCGGGCTGCCGGGAGTCGACAACGGTCGCATCATGTTCGATCAGGTCCGGGTTCCGCGGGTCAATCTGCTGAACAAGTACGGTGACGTCGCCCCTGACGGCACCTACAGTTCGCCGATCGACAACCCCAACCGCCGGTTCTTCACCATGATCGGCACCCTGATCCGCGGGCGGGTGACGGTGGGTGGCAGCGCGGGTGCGGCGGCGCGGGTGGCCTTGGACATCGCCACGCGATATGCGTTGCAGCGCAAGCAGTTCACCTCCCCGGACGACGACCAGGAAGTGCTGATCATGGACTACCTGGTGCATCAGCGCCGGCTGCTTCCACTGATAGCGCGGTCCTATGCACTGCAGTTCGCGCAGAACGAACTGGTATCGAAATGCCACGATCTGCAGACCTCCGATGTGGTGGACGCCGAGGAGCAGCGGGAGCTGGAAGCGCGGGCGGCGGGGCTCAAAGCCGCCAACACCTGGCATGCGTCGCACGCCATCCAGGAGGCCAGGGAGGCTTGCGGCGGTGCGGGATACATGGCGGAGAACAGGCTGATCGCGCTGCGTGCCGACACCGACGTGTTCACCACATTCGAAGGCGACAACCACGTGCTGACACAGCTGGTGGCCAAGGAGCTGCTGACCGCCTACGCCGACGACGTCAAGAGCATGAGTCCGGTGGAGTGGGTTTTCTTCGCCGCCAACACCGTTGGTGACCGGGTGATGAAACGCACTGCGGCCGAAGCGATCATGCAGCGCATCGTCGATGCCCGCCAGGACAGCGAGGAGGAAGGCAGCCTGTTCAACCGGGGCACCCAGGTGTCGATGTTCGAAGACCGCGAGGAATACATGCTGTCGTCGGTCGCGCGTCGGTTGCAGGGCAAATCCAAAGAGATGTCGGCGTTCGACGCGTTCAATGCGGTGCAGGATCACGTGCTGCACGCCGCGCAGGCGCACATCGACCGGATCGTGCTGGAAGCGTTCGTCGCCGGCATCGACGCGTGTCCGGACGAAGAGGCGCGGGAGTTGCTCGACGTGATCTGCGACCTTTATGCGCTGTCGGTGATCGAGGACGACAAAGCCTGGTTCATCGAGCACCGATACCTCTCGACCGAGCGGGCCAAGGCCGTGACGCGCGGCATCAACGACCGCTGCCGGGTGCTGCGCCCGCACGCCAGGGCACTGGTCGACGGATTCGGCATCCCGGAACCATTGCGCTACGCCGAGATGCTGCATCCGGAGAATCTGTCCGACTGAGCCATCCACCGGCAGTCAACTGCCGCAGGGTGATTGCTACTGGTGCGGAATCGAGCCCAGTGCCTGCAGTCGGCCGTCCGAGCCGACCTGGAACTTCACCGTGCCGCTTCCGCTGGGACAGCATTCCTCGTCCTTGCCGACGCGCCAACGGTATTGGACGGTCACGGTGTCATCGGCGGGTGGCTGCACGGTGATGTAAGGCTTCGGATTCGGTGTCGGCGAGCCGAGCGGCTTGTTGCGGTCGAAGAACAGCAGCTGCTGCGGAGTGGACTCGCTCGCGATGGTGGGAATGATCTGCACCCAGTGCAGCCGGCATTTACGGGTATGACCACGACCGATTTCCACCCAGGTGGAGCCGGGTACTTCGACCGGAACCGCGGCGATGGCCCGGCGCACCGTGTCGGCGGTCGGGCCGTCCGACTCTTTGCAGTTGTCCGGCCTCGCGGCCGGGCGCGGCGGAGCCTTATCCGCGCACCCGGCAGCCGCCAAGCCCACAATCAGAAGAATCGTGCCGAACCGATGACGCACGTCGCGAGCTTAGCGAAGGGGCTCGGTGACGTCGGCCACCCTCGCGTATCCGTTGCTGGACAACGCCTGTGAATGTCCGTCAGGTTTGGTCAAAACCGCAGCTGTCAGGCCTAAATGGGGCCCGGGCGTAGGTAGCTTTGACACGGGTCAAGGGTCGTTTATGAGGGCATGGGTTATCACCCGGTTTCCGGCAACGCACTGGTGAGGGCGAGGTGCTGCGAGCAGACCGTAAAACGGATGAAACCTCGAGCCCTCTGCCCCGAAACATCCTTGACGCACGATTCAGCAGACCACTGCGACACAGTCAGGAAGGACGTCGGGCGTGGCGAGGAGGCCCGAGGCGGCTGCAAACAACCAGGACGTGCAAACCCTGTGCGCCTATTGCGGTGTCGGCTGCGGAGTGGTGTTGCAGATCACAACCGATCCCGGAAGCGGCCGACGTCACATCACCAATTCGACTGGGCGCAAGGATCATCCGGCGAACTTCGGCCGGCTGTGCACCAAAGGCGCCACGACCGTGGACTTGCTGGCCGCGTCGGGTCGCGCCGAGACGGCCTACTCGAGGACCGACCGAGGCGAGCCGCTGGATTCGGTGGACACCGACACCGCCATCGCCGCCGCCGCCGAACGGCTACGGGCCATCGTCGACGAACACGGGCCGGATGCCGTCGCCCTGTATGTGTCGGGTCAGATGTCGCTGGAGGCCCAATATCTGGCGAACAAGCTGGCCAAGGGCTTCATCGGTACCAACCAGATCGAATCGAACTCGCGACTGTGCATGGCCGGTGCCAGTTCGGGCTACAAACTTTCCCTGGGCGCCGACGGACCCCCCGGCTCCTACCAGGACTTCGAGCACGCCGACGTGTTCTTCGTCATCGGCGCCAATATGGCCGACTGCCATCCGATTCTGTTCTTGCGCATGATGGAACGGGTCAAAGCGGGCGCGAAACTGATCGTCGTTGACCCGCGCCGCACTGCCACCGCAGCCAAGGCCGATCTCTTCCTGCAGATCTCCCCGGGTACGGATCTGGCGCTGCTCAACGGACTGCTGCAGCTGATCGTCGAAAATGGGCACACCGACGCCGAATTCATCTCCGAGTTCACCACCGGCTGGGCAGCCATGCCGGACTTCCTGCAGCAATTCGATGCGCAAACAGTCAGTGAAATCACCGGCATCCCCGTCGACGACCTTCGCACCGCGGCCCGCTGGATCGGCGAAGCCGGCAACTGGATGAGCTGCTGGACGATGGGCCTCAACCAGAGCACGCACGGCACCTGGAACACCAACGCGCTCTGCAATCTGCACCTGGCAACCGGCGCGATCTGCAGGCCGGGCAGCGGCCCCTTTTCCCTGACCGGACAACCCAACGCCATGGGCGGCCGCGAAATGGGCTACATGGGGCCGGGATTGCCGGGCCAACGCTCGATCACCTGCGCCGAGGACCGCGCCTTCACCGAGGAACAATGGGGCATCCCACGCGGGTCGCTGCGCTCCGACGTCAGCGACGGAGTGATCGACATGTTCGCCCGGATGGCCGATGGCCGGATCAAGGCGTGCTGGATCATCTGCACCAACCCCGTTGCCACCGTGGCGAATCGCAAGACGGTGCTGGCCGGTCTGGAGCGAGCCGAACTGGTGATCACCCAGGATGCGTTCCTGGAGACCGAGACCAACGAATACGCCGACGTGTTGCTGCCGGCGACGTTGTGGACCGAGTCCGACGGTGTGATGGTCAACTCCGAGCGCAACCTGAGCCTGTTCCAGGCGGCGGTCGACGCGCCGGGGCAGGCGCTGCCGGACTGGCAGATCATCGCCCGGATCGCCTGCGCGATGGGCTTTTCCGAGCACTTCTCCTACACCTGCGCCGAGGAAGTGTTCGAGGAGATCAAGCGGTTCTGGAACCCCAAGACAGGCTACGACATTCGCGGCGTCAGCTACGAACGGCTGCGCCGGTCCCCGGTGCAGTGGCCGTGCCCACCGGACAGCACCACCGACCGCAACCCCATCCGGTACCTCAACGACGGTGCCAGCCAACGACAATTCGTCCGCGAGGACGGTCAACGGCCCCGTCTGGCCTTCCCGACCCCGGACGGCCGGGCGGTGTTCTATGCCCGTCCGCATCTGCTGCCCGACGAGATGCCGGATGCCGACTATCCGTTGTTGCTCAACACCGGACGACTGGCGCACCAATGGCACACCATGACCAAGACGGGCAAGGTCGCCAAACTCAACAAGCTCAACCCCGGGCCATTCGTCGAAGTCCACCCCGAAGACGCTGCCCGCCTGCAGATCTGCGACGGCGACCGGGTCGAGGTCGCGTCTCGCCGCGGCCGCGCGGTGTTGCCGGCCACGGTCACCGATCGCGTGCTGCCCGGCAATTGCTTCGCGCCGTTTCACTGGAACGACGTCTTCGGCGAGTACCTGGCGATCAACGCGGTCACCAACGACGCCGTCGACCCGGTATCGCGCCAACCCGAATACAAAGTCTGCGCCGTCACCTTGACCAAGGTCGCCCCGGCACGCGAACCCGCGGGCGGCCAGCCCGGTCGGTCGGTGCAGGCGAGCCTCGCCCAGATCGACGCGATCACCGAATTCCTCGGGGTGGCAAGCGAACCCATCCCCGAGTTCGACGAGTGCGGGCGCGCCTATCTGGCCGGGCTGTTTGCCGGCATGCGGGTGCACGCGGGCCACTCGACGACTTCGGTACCGACGCTGCCGGCCACTGCCCCGTTCGACGTTCGCACCAGGATGTGGCTGGACGGTGTGCTGGCCGGGATGTCGACTGGTGACCCCGCTGCCTCGCCGAGTCCCGAGGCGGTACCGGACCGTGCGCCCGTCGTGGTGTTGTGGGCATCCCAGACCGGTAACGCCGAGGAGCTCGCCACCGTCGTCACCGAGGGGTTGCGCGCAGGCGGAATACCGGCGGCGCTGCGGGCTATGGACGAATTTCCGGTCGCCGACCTGCCCGGTGCGGGTGAGCTGCTGCTGATCACCAGCACCACTGGCGACGGCGACCCGCCGGACAACGGCGCCGGGCTGTGGTGGGCGCTGAACACCGAAGACGCACCACGTCTGGCGGGCGTCCGGTACGCCGTGCTGGCGCTCGGAGACTCCAACTACGACGACTTCTGCGGTTATGGGCGCAAGCTCGACAATCGGCTCGCCGAGCTCGGCGCGACCCGTATCACCGACCGTGTCGACTGCGAACCGGACTATGACGACACCGCCGCGCGGTGGCTCGACGACATCGTGAAAGCACTCGATAGCCACCCGGCCAAACCGGTTAACCCCCTACCGGTTGGCCCCACCCGCGAGCCCGAGAAGTACTCGAAGCAGCGGCCGCTGGTGACCGACCTTATCCGCAACACCACCTTGAGCCGGCCGAAGTCGGCAAAAGACGTGCGGCAGTTGGTCTTTCATGTTCCGCAGGGAAGCGTCAGCTACGAGGCTGGTGACGCGCTGGGGGTGTGGCCGCACAACAACGACGGGTTCGTCGACGAATGGCTGACCGCCACCGGTCTGGACGGCCACACCGAGGTGCAGGTCGACGGCCACGGCTCGATGTCGTTGCGCGCCGCCCTCACCGATCGCTTCGAGATCGCCCACCTCAGTCGGGCGATGCTGCAATTCGTCGGCGAGCGCACCATCGACGCGGACGTCGCCGGTCGACTCGCTGAGTTGCTGAAGCCGGAAAGCCGGGCCGCGCTTGCGGATTGGTCATGGGGACGTCAGTCGGTCGATCTGCTCGCGCAAGCACCCGTCAGCGCGTCCGCCGACGAGTGGCTCAGTGTGCTCAAACCGCTGCAGCCACGGCTGTACTCGATCTCGTCGAGCCCCAAGGAGCACCCGGGCGAGGTGCACCTGACGGTCTCGCCGGTGCGCTACAACTTCCGGGGGGTGCCGCGGCGCGGAGTGTGCTCGACGTACCTCGCCGACCGCTCCCCCAACGACCAGATCGCGGTGTTCGTGCGGACGGCGAAGAACTTCAGGCCACCGACCGACCCGCAGACCCCGATGATCATGGTCGGCCCGGGGACCGGTATCGCGCCGTTTCGCGGCTTTCTGCAGGAACGACGCGCGCTCGGCCACACCGGTCCCAACTGGCTGTTCTTCGGCGAGCAGCACGCCGCCACCGATTTCTATTACCGCGACGAGATCCGGGCGATGCACGCCGACGGCCTGCTCACCGAGTTGGACCTGGCGTTCTCCCGCGACCAGCAGGAAAAGGTCTACGTACAGCACCTGATGCGCCAGCGCGGCGCGCAGCTGTGGCGATGGTTACAAGACGGAGCACAACTGTACGTGTGCGGCAATGCCGATCCGATGGCCAAGGACGTTGACCAGGCAATCTGCGACATCGCGGCACAGCACGGGAACCTCTCCAGCGTCGAGGCCCGTGCCTACGTGCGCTCGCTGAGCGCCGACAAGCGGTACCACCGCGACGTGTATTAATGCCGACAATTGGGTAGATCCGTAATTTGACGGAAACGTCACGCACCAGTTGCCGAAACATCGGAGTCGCACCATTCACCCTAGAGATTCGCGCACTCAAGGGAGGGTCGTTCGCGTGGCTCGCAAGCCTGATGGTCCCGATGATGGTGCCGAAACCACCGCCTGTCCCCTGCACTGCAGGTCGCGTAACGGTGGCCGAAACGGCAGTGCACCCGCTGACCAGGTGGATTGGGCCGGATTTCCGGTGAACCTGGATCTGGCGTTCTCGCAGAACCAGCGGGACAAGGTCTTCAAGCAGCACCAGATGCTCAGGCGCGGGACGCTGCTGCGGCGTTCCTCTCCCGAAGTCACGCGACTGTGCGTGTGCGACGTCACCGAGCCGAATCCGGACGCGGACCGGTCGGTGTCCAACCGCTAGCGAATCAGGCGGGCGGATCCTGCGATGGGTCATTCCCCTCGTCGACCGGCAGACCCGCATCCTCCCAGTCGCCGAACCCGCCGACGAGGTCCGCGACGTCTCCGAAGCCCGACGCCTGGAAAAGACTGGCGGCGATCATGGAGCGGGTACCGCTCGCGCAGTAGGTGACCACCGGAGCCGCCCTGTCCAACCGGTCCAGCGAGTCGGGCAGCGCCGGCAGCGGAATGTGGTGCGAACCCGGAATCTTGCCGTCGTCCAGCTCGGCTTTGCCGCGCACATCGACGATCTGCAGGTTCGGTCTCGAGTTACGCAGCCGCTCGAGATCAGCTGCGCTGTAACGCTTGGTGGTTTCAATCAGCTCGGGCCGGTCGTCGGACACCGAGGCGAGGTCGTCCAATTGCCCGACCACCCGATCCAGACCCACCCGCGCGAGCCGAAGCCGGGATTCACCGGCCTTGTCCGGATCTCCCACCAAGACGATGTCCCGGTCGATTTCCAGTGCCCCACCGGCCCATTCGGCGAAGCGCCCCTGGAGGCTGACGTTGATCGCGCCGCGCAGGTGACCGGCGGCGAAATCGGTTGGGTCGCGGCCGTCCAGCGGCGTCACGCCGGCGGCGATGTGCTTCTCCACGATGTCGATACCCAACAGGCTGGGCGGCCCGTCGTTCAACAGTGGACGCTGTTCGCGATTGCGATGTGAGTCGTACTCGAAGTAGCGCGGTTGGGTGGCCTGGTCGGAGGTCAGGGACGCGACGAATTCGTCGACGTTGTCGATCTTGGCTGCGTAGTTCGTCTTCCGCTGCTCGCCGATGGTGGAGTGGGTTTCGCTGGACAACTGCTTGCCGCAGGTCGAGCCGGCCCCATGGGCGGGAAACACGCGGGTGGCGTCCGGCAATTTCAGCAGCTTGCCGTGCAGCGTCTCGTAGAGGGTGCGGGCCAGGTTCTCGGCTGAAATGCCTTCGTCGGCAAGCAGATCCGGGCGTCCGACGTCGCCGACGAACAGCGCGTCCCCGGTGCATACCCCGTAGGGCACCTCGTCGTCGGGATGCTCGTAGACGACTACCGAGATCGACTCTGGGGTGTGGCCCGGCGTCGCCAATATCTCAAAGGTGACTTCTCCCAGCGAGATCCGCTGACCGTGGTGCAGTGCTTCGACCGGAAACTCGACCTCGGCGTCCTTGCCGTAAGAAATCACCGCGCCGGTGGCCGCCGCCAGTTCCAAGTGTCCGCTGAGGAAGTCGGCATGGATGTGAGTCTCGATGACGCGTTCGATCGTCATGCCGTGTTGGGCTGCTTCTTCGAGATACTCGGCGATATCCCGGCGGGGGTCGACGACGACGGCGCGGCCCGAGCTCTCGTCTCCGATGAAGTACGAAGCCTGCGACAGACATTCCAGATAGTGCTGGGTGAAGATCACGACTCTTCCTCTCGGCCCGAGGCGGATTCAGCGTAGGGTTCCCCCGATCTGCGCTGGGGTAACCCTGGGCGAGAACGAGCACGCCTGGTTCAGGCTGCACGGCGTGCTTGCGCAGGTGACAACGTCTTTGGAAGGCCCACCGCCGGTGGCCGACTCGAATCATGCTGAATTTAACCGTCTAAATCAGCGTCGCTGCTCTGGCTGCCCGTAGAGGGCAACCACCACGCTGCGGTCCAGGCTGTTGTTCGACCACACCCCCATCGCGGTGTTGGCGCAGTCCCGCATGATCGTCAGGTAGTCCGGGTTGTCGAACCACTGCTGGAACACCTCGAGGCTGCTGATGGCCAGCGCAGGGTTGATCGCCACGGTCTCGGCGACCCTGCCCCGGAAGCCCGCGGCGTCGGCTCGGGATTGCGGAGTCGACCCGTCGGATCCGGTGTCGTCGTTCATGTTTCGGTGCGCGATCATGTCGTCGGCATGCCACTGGGCGGCCAGGTACAGCGAGTTGTTCGGTACGACATCGTTGACGCAACCGGCTTGATGCTGCACGGTGTAGACCCCGGATATGACGCTGTCGTTGAGCCTTTTGTTGTCGGCTCGAGCCGGAGCTACTCCCCCGAGTGATACGAGGATCACGATCGCGGCGGGTGCGCCGACGCGGAACCAGCGTTTCATCGAAGTCCTCACACCGGATCGAAGTGGGACACCAGCCATCGTCCGCTGACCTTGTCCAAGACCACCCGGATCACGGGCTGGGTGTCCGTCGGGGTTCCGCCGTCTCCGATGGTCACTGTCTGGTTGACGAACAACAGGACCACGGCATGGTCGGCGGTGGCGGACACCGACGCCGCCGAGTTGACTTTCGCGACCGCCGAAATGCGCTTGTCTTTCGCGCCGGGGATGACGACCTGGCGGGTCAACGCCGTGTAGGCCTCCTTGAAGTCACCGGTCAGGCGTTCCCGGGCCGCGCCGAGATCCTTGTCGGCCGAGTCGGGGGTGTACGACAACAGCGCGACCGCATCCTCACCGGCGACCCGAACCGACTCCGTTCGGGCCCGCGCCGCCTCGTCACCGGAGAAGGCCACCCACTTGAAGTAGCCGGCGGTCAACGCCAGCACCAACGCGAGTCCGGGCAACACACCGAAGGCGAGCACCCGCGTCCAGGCGATCGGGGTCTTCTGCCGCTCTTTCGGATCGGAATCCGCGGACTCGTCGTCCGGGGCGTCACCGGCCTCGTCGCCGGTGGGTTCCGATGTCGCCTCGTCGCCTGTAGGTTCCGATGTCGCCTCGTCGCCGGTGATCGCCTCGTCGTCGGTGGTCGCCTCGGAATCCGCTGGCGTCACAGCGGATTCGGTCGTCTCGTCCGCTTCGACGGCCGTTGCGCTCAGTGTCGTCATGGCACGAACACCACGTTGGACATTTTGGCGTCGTCGCCGACCGCGCGGACCTCGATCCGCATGCGCCACTCCCGCGGTGCCTCTTCGCCGGCCGCGGTCCGTGACTTCACGGCGACCGCGACCAGCACCTGAGCCGAGTCGCCGCGCTCAGCTTCCACGCCGGCGTCGGTCACCGTGCCTTCAGATTTCGATTGGGCCACCTTGACCAGTTCGATGAAGGGCTTGGCGCGGCGTTCGAAATCGTCGCGGAACGTGCCGGTGGCCAGGTCCAGGATTCGCTGCACGTCGGCATCGATCTCGGTGTAGTCGAGCGTGGTGAGGTTCACCGCGCCCTGGCGGGCGGTCCGGACGAACAGCTCGCGCTGAGCCTGCGCTTGGTGCTGCTGATAGGCGCGGTAGCCGAGCCAGCCGGTCAATCCGGCCAGCGCCGCCACGACGACACCGGCGGCTACCAGCGCCCGTCCGAGCTGGGAAAGCCGCGCAAAGGGATTGCGACGGCGCGGGATTGGCCGCTTTGCGACTGGATCCTCGTGCTCGTCAACGCCATCGGGTTGTTCGACGTCGGTGATCTCAAGTTGTTCGGTCATATTGCTCCTTGCTCACGGCAGGTACGGGTGTGCCTAGGATGTCGGCACCAGCAGCGCCTGCCAGTTCTTGGCACGTGGGTGCGCCAAATCGGCTTCGGTGTAGCGGTGTCCGTCGGGACCCACGTAGTCGCCGGAGGCCGGGTCGTAGGTCGCCACCGCGATCGGCGCGGGTGCCGACGGTGGTGGCGCGGTGCCCCGCGGCGGTGCAAGCCGCGGGTCCTGGCCGGGCGGGTATTGCGGTACGCCCTGCCCACTGGTGGTTGCGTTCGGGTCGCCCTTCCAGTTGTAGCCGTCGTTGAGCGCCACGTACTCTTCGTCGCTTTCGCACAGCTCGACGGTCGGCGCACGTTTCCACGGCTTGGTCTCACACGGAATATTGCGCGCGCCACGAACATTGAGCTCGGAGTCCTGCGGCAGTCGGCAATACAGTTCCGCGGCCGGGCGGTCCGGGGCGTCCACGCTGGCCGGCGAGCGCCGCTGCGTGGGCGGCAGGAAGCCGGTGGTGCAGGGCGGCGGCAGGTTCATGTTCAGGTTGAAGTCCAGATAAAAGCCCTTGTAGTCCTGTTTGGTGCCGACGTTCGGCACCAGGGACCCCGCCATGACCGCGATACCCTGCGGCAACAGCACCAGGATCTGTTCGATGTCGTGGCGGTAGACGTAGGCGATGTCACCCAGGCTCACCAGGTTGGCGAACAGCACCGGCACGGCGGGCGCGACCCGGTCGAACATCGCGCGACCCTCTTCCAAACCGGAACTGCCCTGCGTCAACAGATCTCGCAGCGCCGCATCCTGCGCCTGGAACTGCGCAGTGATCGCTGCGGTCCGATGAGCCCAGGTGGCGATCGCGTCCGATGTCTGCACCTGGGAGTTCAGCACCGGCGGGGCCTGGTCGATCAGCGCCGACAACGGCTCCACGGTTCGGCCGCCGGCGATAGCCAAAGCCGTTGACCCGTCCACGATTCGGGACAGCTCCGGCCCGAGCCCGCCGACACCCCGGTTGGCCTCCTCCATCACGGTGCGCAGGTTCTCCCGCGGGATCGCTTGCAGCGCACGGTTCGTCATGTCCAGCAGCCGCCCGATGTCGACGGGCACGTCGACCTTGCCGGCGGGGATGACGTCGCCGGCACGCAGCAGCCGGGATTGTCGTCCGTCTCCGCCCGACCGCGGGGTCAACTCGATGTACTGCTCGCCGATCGCCGAGCGGCTGTGCACCGAAGCCTGAACCTCGGCCGGCACTTTGACGCCGGATCTCATGGCCAGCACCGCCCGCACCCCGGTGGCGGTGACCTTGACCGACCTGACCTGGCCCACGTCGGTTCCGCGATAGGTGACGACGGAGTTCTCGTAGAGTCCGCCGGACTGCGGCAGGTCGACGCTGACGCTGTACTCACCAATCCCGAACAGCGTCGCGGGAAGCTTCATGTAGTCGAATGCCATTGCGCCACAGGAGATCAACGTCACGACCGACAGCACGGCCAGCTGGATCCAGGTCTTGCGGTTCAGGCGCAGCATCAGTATCCCTCGAAGTGGTAAGGGAACGTCAGCGGGTTCCCGCCGGTGACCGGGCTGGGTTGCATGCCGATGGTGCGCCCCCACTGCAGCTCGAGCTGGGTGAGATTGCCTTCCCAACGGGAACCGGTGAAGATGCCGGTGTCGATGCGGCTCAAGGTGAGGTCGACGATCATCGTCAAGTTGGCATAGTCGCCCCGGAACCAGTTGGTCACCGTCGACGTCGGCCACGGGTAGGTCGCCAACCCGTCCAGTCCCTTGGTGAGCGCCGGTCCGGCGTCGGCAAGTCGCCGCAAGACCGGCGCGATCTGGCGCAGGTTGTTCACCAAGGACTGTTTGCTCTGACGAACCGTGTCGGCGGCGATCGCACTGAACTTGCCGAGCTGGTCGATAGCGTCGGCGATGTGGGTGCGCTCCCTGGCCAACACCGCGAGCGCTTGGGGCACCGTCGTCAGGGCCCGATCCACCACCGCGTCCTTGGCGGCGAACTGACCCGCCAAAGAATTGAGATTCTCAGCGGCAGCGATGATGTCGTCGGTCTGCTCGTTGGTGCCGGCGATGAACTCGTCGAGCTGGCGCAGCAGGCTGCGCATGTCGTTCTCCCGGCCGGCGAAGGCCTTCGCGACCGCCTGGGTGATCTCCTGAAGCTGGTTCAGGCCGCCGCCGTTCAACAGGATCGACACCGAGGCCAACGTTTGCTCGGTGGTCGGGTACATGCTCGCGTGCGCCAGCGGGATGACCGACCCGTTCCCGAGTTGGCCGACCGGCGGCTCGTCCTTGGGCGGTGCCAGTTCGATGTGCATCGAGCCGAGCAGGCTGGTCTGTCCGATCTTGGCTGTGGAATTGGCCGGCAGGTGGACATCGCCGTTGATCCGCATCGTCACCAGCGCGTGCCAGTCCTGGACCTCGATCTTGGTGACGTTGCCGATGTTGACGTCGTTCACCCGAACTCGGGTGTTCTCTTGGATATTCACCACGTCGGGCAGTTGGGCCTGAATGGTGTAGGAGCCCGGTCCGTCGCCGGAGGTGCCGGGCAACGTCAGTGAATTCAGGCCGTGCCAGTCGCCGCATCCGGGCAGTACGGACAGGCACGCGACGCTGAGCGCCGCGATGACGGCGCGCCTCATGACGCCGGTCCTTGCGGAACCATCAGGCCCTGCAGCCCCAGCCTCGGATCTACGACCGTCGGTGCCGGTTGCTCGGCGGGCAACGGTTGCGGCGGCGGGGCCGCCTCGGGTGCGGGTGGGCCGCCGGGGCGCAGCCTGTCTTCGCTGTAGGTGATCTCACCCGGGCGGGCCTGCGGCCCGACGAACGGGTTGATCCCGGCCGGAATGTAGTTGTAGATGCGATTCTTGATGATCGGCTCGACGTACTGCAGGCACAGCTTGGAAACTCGGTCCAGTCCGCGCCGTGACGCCGCTTCGATTGAGCTGCAGATCCATTGGGGGATGTCGGCGAAGTTGTTCAACGCGATGATGCCCGTCATCGCGCCCTGCGCGGGCTGGTAGATGTTCATGAAGTTCTGGAACACCGTCGGGACCACATGCAGAATCTGTTTGATGTCGGCGCGGCTGTCGTTAAGCGCCGTCGTCACCGAGCTCAGCCGGTCGAAGGTCACTCCGATCGACTCCCGGTTCTCCGCCAGGAAGCCACGCAGATCCGCCAGCGCCCCGTCGAGACCCTGCACCGCGTTGGCGACCTCGTTGGGCGAGTTGGACAGGATCGTGGTGACGCTGGCCAGGTTCTGGTTGAACGCGACCAGCAGATCGCTGCTGGAGTACAGCGCCGAGACGAGTAGTTGCAGGTTGCGCACCGTGCTGAAGATGTCGTCGGCGTGATCGCCGAGCGCCGAAAGCGCCGCGGACAGCTTGATGATGGTGTCGCGGGCGGTGTCGCCTTCGCCGCGCAGGTTGTCCGCGGTCGAGTTGACGAACTCCCCCAACGAGTTCACCCCGCCAGGGCCAGGTTGCAGGGATTCGGTGAGCTTTTCCAGCTGTTTGCGGAAATCGTCCCACTCGACCGGAACCGCGGTGCGGCTCAGCGGGATCGAGGCTCCGGCAGTTAGTTTCGGTCCTCCGGCGTAGACGGGGACGAGCTGGATCGCCCGTGAGGTGACCAGTGAGGGCGACAGGATCGCCGCGCGCGCGTCGGCCGGGATCGCGTACTGCTTGTCCACGGAGAACGTCACTTTCGAGCTCGCCGGTTGCGGCTCGATGTTGTCGATGGTGCCGACGGCGACGCCGAGGATCCGTACTTCGTCGCCGACGAAAAGACCGTTCGCATTAGCGAAATACGCGGAGTAGGTGCTCTTGTCGACTTGTTTCCACAGTTGTTTGCCGACCAGAAAGGACGCGAGCGCCAGGATCACGACCAGGCTGACACCGGTGACTTTGCGCACTGTGCTGCGCGCGTTCGGGGGAATGGTCACGATCCCCCCGTTGCGGCAGGCGCGGGCTCGGGCGGCGGGCCCGGGGCGGGTCCGGGAGATGGGGGTTGCGACCACAGCGGCACGGGCGCGAGTTCCGGTGGTACGGGCGGAGATCCGGTCGGCGGATCGACCGCCTCCGAAGGAAGATGCTGGTTTGGGTCCAGATACCGGTCATACATCCGGGAGTCGAGGATCGGCCCGCTGAGCTGACCCGGAATCAGGTTGGCCACATAGGCTTTGAAGAAGGGACCCGACCCCAGCACCTCGCCGAAGGACATCGCGTAACGCTTGAACTTGGGCAGGGTTCGCTGAATGTCTTCCTTGCGGTTGTCGAGTATTTCGAGCACGCCGTTGAGCTTGTCCAGCGCCGGCTTGAGTTGTGCACGGTTGTCGTCGACCAATCCCGAGATCTGGTGTGAGACCGCGGTGATGCTGTTCATCAACGCGTCGATCGAGCTGCGTTCCTGAAGCAGCGCCGCCAGTAGCGTGTTGGAATTCGATACCAGGCCGGCGATCTGCTGGCTGCGTCGGCCCAACACGCCGGCAACGTTGTTGGCATTGGTCAGCAGGCTGCGCAGCTGGGCGTCCCGATTGTTCAAGGTCTCGGAGAATCGCGCGACGCCCTCCAGCGCGGGCTTGAGGTTGGGCGGTGTGTCGCGCAACGTGTCAGCCAGCGTCGTCAGGGCCGAGGACAGTTGGGTGGTGTCGAGCCCGCTGATCTGAGTTGTCAGATCGCCCAACGCATCCGGCAGGTCATAGGGGGACGTGGTGCGTTCCAGCGGGATGGTGTTCTTGAGCCGTCCGCCGCCGCGCGGGGTCAGCTCGAGCATCTTGGAGCCCAGGATGGTCTCGGTCTTGATGGCCGCTTCCGTGCGATCACCCAGCTCGACGCTTTTGCGGACGGTGAACCCGACCCGGACTTTGGTGCCCTCCAGACGGATGTCGGAGACCCGGCCGACACCGACGCCCGAAACCCGCACCTGGTTGCCGGCTTTGATGCCGCCGGCCTCGGAGAAGTAGGCCGCGTGGTTGTCGTAGCCGTTGACGAACGGCAGCTTGTTGTACTGAAAGGCGACGAACACCACCAGGATCAGGATGACCGTGCCCATCACCCCCAAGACGAACGGGCTGCGGTTCTTGCCCGGCTTGCCCCTGAAACGGCTCATTGCGGTGTGCACCGCCCGCTGGGCTGACTCAGCAGCTTGACGTAGATGGGGTTGCCGCCCTTGCCGTTGAGTTTGAGCAGCACCTCGCAGAAGTAGAAACCGAAATAGTCGCCGTTGAGGCCCTGCCGAGACAGCACTTGGTACACGTCGGGCAGGCTGTGGATCAGGTGGTCGACATAGTCGTGATCGGCCATGACTTGCCCTGCCATGCGGTCGGTCTCGCGCACCACGTCCTTGATCGGTTGGCGTGCCTGGACCAGGAGGTCGGCGATCGACCCGGCTGCCGCGTTGACGTAGGCCAGCCCGGTGGAGATGTCGGTCTTACGCTGCGAAAGCCCGTCGACGAACTCGGCGAGTTTGTCCAAGCCGTCGGAGAATTCGTGGTCGCGCGCGGCGAAGGTGTGCAGCACGGTGTTCAGGTTGGCGATCAGGTCACCGATCAGTTCGCTACGCCCGGCCAACGTCGAGGTCAGCGACGCGGTCTGGGCCAGCACCGAGGACAGAGTGCCGCCCTGTCCCTGAAAGATCCGCAGCAGCTGGCCCGACAGCGCGTTGACCTGTTCGGGATCCAACGCGCGGAACAGCGGACGGAAGCCGCCGATCAGCACGTCGATGTCCAGGGCCGGCGATGTCCGTGCCAGCGGGATCGTGCCACCCGGCTCCAGTCGGTGCGGCGATCCGGCGCCCTCCTCCAACGCCAGGAAACGGTCACCGATCAGGTTCTCGTAGCGCACCACCGCGCGGGTGCCCTCGGTGAGCCGCAGACCCTTGTCGACGGCGAAATCGATGCTAACCGTGCCGTCGCGATGCAGGGTGATGTCGCCGACCTTGCCGACCTCCGCACCGGCAATGCGGACGAAGTTGCCGGATTTCAGGCCGGAGATGTTGGTGAACACCGCGTGATAGTCGGTGCGGTCCTCGAAACGGAACTGTCCGAATACCGTGATCAGAGCGAATGTGAACACCAGGCACACCACGGTGAACATTGCGACGCGTGCCCAGAGTTTGAACGTGCCGGGTCTTTTCTCTTGACTCATGGCGGCGGTTGCCCCCCGCGGTAGAAGTAGCGCGGCGGTTCCGGCGGGTTCTTGGTGGTCGGGAAGTAGTTGGACCACCAGGGATTACCTACCGCGAGGTTGGTGCGAATCTCGTTGGGCTCGGTGCCCCATCCGGTGTCGGTGACCAGCGCACGCACCGGGTAGTTGGCGCTCGGGTCAGGCAGCGACCCGCAACTGGGTTTGCCACCCGGACCGCCGGTGGCATTGACCTTCGGCAGGTGCTTGGGGTACCGGTACGGGTCATCGCCGAACAACAAGCCGGCATCCATGATGAACGAATATCCGTTGCCGCCCAACGTGTCCCGACCGCCGTGCTCCACATACCACTGCGAACCCTGGAACAGGCACGTGTAGGTCGGGGAGTACATGTCCAACAGCCTGGTGGTCGGGTCGAGCAGGTTGATGGCTCGGACGATGTTGGTTTCGTTGCGGCCGATGACGCTGATGCCGGTCTGGCTGAAGCCGATGGCCGACATCAGCATCGCGTCCAGCGACTGCTGGTTTTGGGTGAGGGTGGCACTGGTCGTGGTCGCGGAGTCGAGAATCGACAGGATATCTTGCGCCGCAGTGGAATAGGCAGCGGTGGTCCTGCCGAACAGCTTCCAGTCTTCGTGGATTGTCGGCAACCGGGGATTGACCGCCAGCAACAGATTGTTGGAGTCGGTGATCGCCTGCCCGATCCGATCGCCCTTGCCGCGCACCGATTGTGCGAACGCCGACAGGATCGCGTTCAGCTTTGCCGGATCGATGGCCTGAACCAGCGACTGCAGATTCTCGAATACGGTGTTGACTTCGACGGTCACGTTCCGGGAGTGCAGGACCGCACCGGGCTTCAACCCGGCCGGGCTGGGGTGCTCGGGTGCGATCAAGTCGACGTACTTGGAGCCGAACGCGGTCGTCGACTTGATCTCTGCTTCGACGTTGCCCGGTAGGTACTTGAAAGCGTCCGGTTGCATCTTCAATTTCAGCTTGGCCTTTTTGGCGTCGGTGCCGATCGCCTCGACCTGGCCGACTTGCACGCCGCGAAACTTGACCTTGGCGCCCTGTTCCATCACCAGTCCCGCGCGGTCCGACACCAGAGTCAGCGGGACCGAGGGCTGGAGCTTGCCGGAGAACATGCCCATGGTCATCGCGATCAGGCCTGCGAGCACCAGGAACAGAATCGGTGCGTACCAGATCGGATCGACCCTGCTGGCGCGGACCCTGTTCGCCCTCGAGGCTCCTCGATATTTGTCGTCGCTCATACCGGCTAACCCGAGAGGTTGAAGTTGCCGTGCTGGCCGTAGACGGACAGCGAAATCATCAGGCAGACAAAGGCTGTGACGATCATCGAGGACCGCACCGACCGGCCGACCGCTTCCCCGACACCGGCCGGCCCGCCGGTCGCGGTGAAGCCGTAGTAGGTGTGCACCACCATCACGCCGGTGGCCATCGTCAGCGCCGACAAGAATGACCACAGCAGATCGACGGGATGCAGGAACGTCGAGAAGTAGTGCTCGTAGACGCCGCGGGACTGGCCGTAGACCGAGATCGTCAGGAACTTGGCCGCGATGAACGACGCCAGCACCGCCACCGCGTAGAGCGGAATGACAACCAGGACACCGGCGATGATCCGCGTCGACGCCAGGTAGGTGATCGCGCGGATGCCCATCACCTCCAGCGCGTCAATCTCCTCGTTGATCCGCATGGCGCCCAGTTGCGCGGTGGCGCCCGCACCGATGGTTGCCGCCAACGCCAAACCGGCCGTGCACGGCGCGATCATCCGGACGTTCAGGAACGCCGACAGGAAGCCGGTCATCGCCTCGACGCCGATGTTGGACAGCGAATCGTAGCCCTGCACCGCGACCAGGGCACCGGTGGTCAGGGTGAGGAATCCGATGATGCCGACGGTTCCGCCGATAACCGCCAACGCGCCTGTGCCCATACCCATTTCGGCGATCAGCCGCAGCAATTCACCTGGGTAACGCCGTACCGCGTCGACGATGTTCACCAGTGAGCGCCCGTAGAACGCGGTCTGCTCACCCAACTTCCGGGTCGAGGCGCTCAGCCTGGGGACCACGGTGGCCAACCAGGTCGATTCGTCGAACGTCGCGTCCGTCACTTGGCGGTCACTTTCACGCCGAGCGCGGTGGTCAAGATGTTGATGAAGAACAGCGCCATGAACGAGAACACCACGGTCTCGTTCACGGCACTACCCACACCGGCGGGGCCGCCGCCCGACGAAAGCCCTTTGTAGCACGCGATCAATCCCGCGGAGATGCCGAACAGCGTTGCCTTGATGAGGGAAATCACCACCTGCGGCAACCCGACGAGCAGCGTCATTCCCGCCACGAACGCTCCCGGTGTGACGTGCTGGATGTACACCACGAAGATGTAGCTGCCCACCAAACCGGTGACCGAGACGACTGAGAAGAGCAGCACCGCAACGAAAGTGGCGGCAATCAGGCGCGGAACCACCAGCGCCTGAACGGGATTGACGCCGATGACTTGCATCGCGTCGATTTCCTCGCGGATCTTGCGCGCGCCCAGGTCGGCACACATGGCGGTGGAGCCGGCGCCGGAGACGACCATCGCGGTAACCACCGGACCCACCTGAGTCACCGACGCAAGCCCCGCGCCGGCCCCGGACAAGTCCCCGGCACCGATCTCGACCAGCAGGATGTTCAGCACGAACACGATCAGCACCGTGTACGGGATCGACAGCATGATGGTGGGGAAGATCGAGACCCGGGTCACGAACCAGATCTGCTCGAGGATCTCCCGCCAGTTCCACGGCCGTCGCACCAGGACCAGGAAGGTTTCGGCGCAGAAACTGAAGAACTCACCCAGCGCGTTCATCGGCTTTGCGAAAGTCGTTGCGTTCATGGTTCTGCTCACCCCCCCGGATTGATCGATGTGTGCGTGCGGCCCATCACAATTACGCCCACGCCACAAGAAGAGTCGCGATGGTGCGTAATTCGTTGTCCGACAATGCATTAACGACATCTGCAGGCGACGGCGGACCACCCCGCCGGAATGCAGATAGAGTCATGTCGCCAGCTTACGAGCCGCCCAATTGCGTTCCGAGGTTTGCAATCAGCCGGAAGGAAAAGGTGGAACGGGCGCGGGATTCAGCCTACGTTCGCGCCGCCTTCGGCGATGCGACGGACCGCCCGCAGGAAGACGTCGATCTCCTCGTGGGTGTTGTAGAACGCGAACGAGGGACGGACGGTCGCCTCCAAACCATAGCGGCGCAGGATGGGTTGCGCACAGTGATGTCCGGCACGCACCGCGATGCCCTCGGCGTTCAGCGCCTTGCCCACCTCGAGTGGTTCGTGCCCGGCCAGCACGAACGACAGCACACTGGCCTTCTCCTGAGCCGTGCCGACCAGGCGCACTCCCGGGATGTCCGCCAATCGGGGTGTCGCATACTCCAGCAGTGCGTGCTCGTAGGCCGCGATCCGCTCGATGCCGACCCGCTCGATATAACGGATCGCCTCCCCCAGGCCGACCGCATCGGCGATATTGCCGGTGCCGGCCTCGAACTTGTTGGGCAGTCCCTGATACAGCGAGCGCTCCAGCGTGACGTCGGCGATCATGTTGCCGCCGCCCTGCCACGGTGGCGTCTCGGCTAGCGCCTCCTCGGACCCGTACAGCACCCCGATCCCGGTGGGGCCGTAGATCTTGTGGCCGGAGAAGGCGAAGAAGTCCACGCCGAGTTCGGCGACGTCGATGGGCAGATGCGGGATCGACTGGGCGCCGTCGATCAGCACCCGCGCCCCGTAGCGATGACCCAACTCGACGATCTTCTCCACCGGCGTCACCGTGCCGAGTGCGTTCGAAACCTGGGTCGCCGCAACCAATTTTGTCTTCGGGCCGAGCAGGTCCTCGAACTCCGAGAGCAGCAGATTGCCCGCCTCGTCGACCGGCGCGACCTTCAACACCGCTCCGGTGGCTTGCGAAAGAAGTTGCCAGGGAACGATATTGGCGTGGTGCTCCAAGTGCGTGATGACGATCTCGTCACCGGGCCCCAGGTGCTTCCCGCCCCAGGCGTAGGCCACCAGGTTGATGGCCTCGGTGGTCCCCCGCACGAAGATGTTCTGCTCGACCTTCGGCGCGCCGATGAATCGCCGTACCGTCTCGCGGGCCTCCTCGTAGGCATCGGTGGCCCGCGCCGCCAGCTCGTGTGCGGCACGGTGGATGTTGGAGTTCTCGTGGGCGTAGAAGTACGCCAGCCGGTCGATCACCACCTGAGGTTTCTGGGTGGTGGCGGCGTTGTCGAACCAGACCAACGGCTTACCGTTGACCGTCTCCTGCAGGATCGGGAAGTCCGCCCGCACTGCGTTGACGTCGAAAACCTCGTGCTCGTCCGGCAACTGCGGTACCGGCTCGACGTCTCGGGAGCGGGTCAGGAAGTAGTAATTGGCTTCGTCACCGGCCGGTGCCTGCACCGGTGTGTCGGACCAGCCCAGGTCAGCGACCGACGGCGCCTCGGCTGGCCAACTCGGCGACGAGCCGCGGGGGGCCACCGGCACGGTCGGTGACGCACCGGCCAGCACGCCCGGCACCGTCGGCACGATGCCCGAAGCCGGGACGGCGAAAGTGCTGAAGTCACCGACGCCGGGCGGCAGGTACTGAACCCCTGCTGCCGCGGGGGCCTGGGCCGCCGTCGGTGCCGCCGTCGAATCCGGCAGGTTGCCGCGCGGAGCGACCGGCACCGCCTGTGGCGGTATGGCCTCCGGCCCCGGCGAGCTCGGCGCCGGGACATAGATGTCGGAGAACGCCAACGCCGGCACGCCGGAAGTCAGCGGGTCAGACGTGCCGATCACCGTTCGTGCCGCAGACGATGCAGCCGTCGTATCCGGCACATTCCCGCGAGGGGCGACGGGCGAGGTCTGCGGTGGGCTGTCGGGTCCCGGACGGATGCTGGCCGCGTACAGCTGGCTGGCCAGCACGGCGAGTTCCGTAGCGCTGACCGGCAATTCGCTTTCGGCGTCTACCGAGCGGTACTCACTTGTACTCATGGAACTGGTCCACGGCGACGTCGTCGAGCACGGCAAGCGCGTCGTCGGTCAGGACAGCCAAAGACGTGTACAACGTGACCAGGTAGGTGGCGATCGCGGATTTGTTGATGCCGGTGAACCGCACCGACAGGCCCGGCGCCTGCTCCCCGACCAGACCAGGCTGGAACAGGCCCACCACCCCTTGGCGTTCCTCGCCGGTGCGCACCAGGATGAACTTGGTCTTGCCGTCCTCGACCGGCACCTTGTCCGACGGGATCAGCGGAATGCCCCGCCAGGTGATGAATTGCGCGCCGAACAGACTCACCACCACCGGCGGCACACCGCGGTAGGTGGCCTCGCGACCGAACGCGGCGATGCCCAGCGGGTGGGTCAGGAAGAAGCTGGGCGTCTTCCACACCTTGGTGATCAGCGCGTCGAGGTCGTCGGGGGTCGGGGCGCCGACCAGAGTCTGGATGGTCTGCTCCGGAGTCACCTGAGCCAGCAAACCGTATTCCGGGTTGTTGATCAGTTCGGACTCTTGACGCTCTTTGATCGTTTCGATGGTCAGCCGCAACTGCTGCGCGATCTGGTCGTGCGGGCTGGAGTACAGGTCGGAGACGCGGGTGTGGACGTCGAGCAGCGTCGAGATGCTGCGCAGCGTGTACTCGCGCGGACTGGTCTCGTAGTCGACGTAGGTCTCGGGCAGCGGCTCATCAATACTGGCTCCGGCCTCGGCTTTGACCGCGACCTGCTCGGGGTTGACCACCCGGTTGACACGGTAGATGCCGGCCTCTACCGGCACCCAGCCCAGCAAGTGCAGCAGCCACCGCGGCGTGATCGTGGAAAGCTGGGGAACAGTCTTCGTCGCATTGGCAAGCTGCCTGGCAGCAAGATCGCCCAGGGACTGAGACTCGTTTTGAGCCGTAGTCATCGTCGTCCTTCCTCGCAAAGTCCGATCACGCTGAATATCTGTATGAGTTCAATCGAGCCAGGCTCATCCTGCCGTACCGGGAAGCCTGGCGCCCGCCGAGAGTAAGTGACCCGGCAATCGCACACAAACCTTTAACCACGCGTGAACCGAATGGTCGGAAAAGGGCGATGCCCTATAGTGGGACGCATGCAACAGGCCTACCAGCCGCGCCTCGTTCCCTCGCGCTGCTTTGGCATGCCGTCTTGTTGTTGTTGATCTTCTGAGCCCGCAGTAATCCTCGCGCTCCCCCCGCCCGCGGTTGTGACAGACCGCCCTGTGGCCCGGTGATGCGCGGCTCGAATTCCTCGGAAAGATCACCTGCCCATGACTTTGCTGTCTGCCCCCAGCCGTGCGCTACCCGAGTTGGCTGTCCGTCGTCGCGTCCGGGTGCGCCCCACCGCCGAGCCCAGCCGCATGATGCGGTACCGAGGCGGCACCTACTCCCACACCGTCGACCGGATCGTGTTCACCGACGGGACCACCGCGCGAACCGACCTGATCCGGCTCAACCCGAACCTGCGGGCGTACTCGCTGGACTTCACTGGCATCGCCCCGCACCAGCCGTCGCGGTACCGGCTGGACACCTGGTCGGCGCTGCCGCACCTGCACGCCCGGGACTGTGAAGCGGAAGTGGACTGGATCTTGCGTCACTCCTACCCACTGCGTTCGGTCGCCGAACTCAGCGAGCAACTACGGGCGGCCGGCTATCCGATGGGGCCGGCCAACATCAGCGAACACGAAGCCATCGCCGGCACGCAGGCCGCGATCTGGTACTTCACCAACGGTCTGTCCTTGGATACCCGGCCACTCAACGCGCCGATCGTCGTGCATCGCTCGGACTCGGCGCTGACCTTCGAATTCGACGGCCACCCTCAACTCGGCGGCTTCTCGTTGTCGGCGGCTGCAGACCATCCCGCCGCCGTCGAGCTGCAGAAGTCGGTAGACGGCCGGACATGGCAGCCGGTGTCCGGCTCCCGGCTGACCATCGACCCGGGCACAGGCCGATATCGGCGCACGCTCGGCGTGGGCAGCACGGTCTCGACCAGCAGCCACGGCAGAGGCCGACGAGGCTACCGCTACTACCGGCTGATCAGCGCAGCGCAGAATGCGCCCACCATCGATCAGGTGGATTTCTGGCTGAGCGGGTCCCGGCACCACCGCAATGCCGACCGCATCGTGCACCTGTATAACTACCTGCTCGCGGGAGCGTATGCCGCGCCCCGCGACGCCGACCTACCCCCGCTCGTCGATGCGGACGCCCTCGTCGAACCCGAACTGATCGGGCCGTTCCAGGTGGCCGTCCCGATGAGACTGAACGCCGAGGACCCGCACGGCATCGTCGACGCCGACGGCTTCACCTTCGACGGCGCGGTTGGGCCGGGAACGGATTTCTACCTTCGTCGCATCCCCGGCGCATCCGCAATAACATTGACCGCGTCCACCCCACACATCGGGGGCGGACGGGTACTGACGGGTGTGGCCATGGAAGAACCAGCTCAGCGGTTCACCCCGGTCGCCCTGACCGTGCCCACCGAACTGACCATCGAATTCGACATCAGCTGGGACGAGACGTGGCCCTTTCCGAAGGCCGACATTTGAGAGAAGGCAGATGAGCATCGCGGAGAACATCACACAACTGGTCGGCAACACACCGCTGGTCCGACTGCGCAGGGTGACCGACGGTGCGGTGGCCGACGTCGTCGCCAAGCTCGAATCGTTCAATCCGGCGGGCAGTGTGAAAGACCGCATCGGCGTGGCGATGCTGGATGCGGCCGAGCAGGCGGGCTTGATCAACGAGGACACCATCATCCTCGAGCCCACCAGCGGAAACACCGGTATCGCCCTGGCGATGGTGGCCGCGGCGCGCGGCTACAAGCTGGTGCTGACCATGCCGGACACGATGAGCATCGAGCGGCGAATCCTGTTGCGCGCCTACGGCGCCGAACTCATCCTCACTCCCGGATCCGAAGGCATGCCCGGTGCCATCGCCAAGGCCGAGGAACTCGCCAAGACCGATCAGCGGTACTTCATTCCGCAGCAATTCGAAAACCCGGCGAACCCTGCCGTGCACGCGGTCACCACTGCCGAGGAGGTCTGGAAGGACACCGACGGCAAGATCGACATCTTCGTCTCCGGGATCGGAACCGGCGGCACCATCACCGGTGTCGCGCAGACCATCAAAGAGCGCAAGCCATCGGTCCAGTTCGTCGCCGTCGAGCCGGCTGCGTCGCCGGTGCTGTCCGGCGGTCAAAAGGGACCGCACCCGATCCAGGGCATCGGCGCGGGGTTCGTCCCGGCGGTGCTCGACATGGGCCTTGTCGACGAGGTCATCACCGTCGACAACGACGACGCCCTCGACCTGGCCCGGCGCCTGGCCAAGGAGGAAGGACTGCTGGTCGGTATCTCCTCGGGCGCTGCGGTCGCGGCCGCCCTCGAACTGGCCCGCCGACCGGAGAACGCCGGGAAGTTGATCGTCGTCGTGCTGCCGTCGTTCGGTGAGCGGTACCTGAGCACCGTGCTGTTCAAAGATCTGAGCGACTAGCCATGCTGGCGGCGATCCGGCGCGACATCAAGGCGGCCAGGGACCGCGACCCGGCCAACCCGACCGTGCTGGAGGTCGTCTTTGCCTACCCGGGCGTGCACGCCGTGTGGGGGCACCGGGTCACCCACTGGTTGTGGCTGCGCGGCGCGCGGCTATTGGCCCGGACGCTGGCCGAAGTGAACCGCATCCTGACCGGCGTCGAGATTCATCCGGGTGCCGTGCTCGGACCGGGCCTGTTCATCGACCACGCGACCGGCGTGGTGATCGGGGAGACCGCCGAGGTCGGCGAGGACGTGACGATTTTCCACGGGGTCACCCTCGGCGGCACCGGCAGTGAAACCGGGAAACGTCACCCGACGGTCGGCGATCGGGTGACCATCGGCGCCGGAGCCAAGGTGCTGGGCGCGATCAAGATCGGCGACGACAGCCGGATCGGCGCGAACTCCGTCGTGGTCAAGGAAGTCCCGGCAAGCGCGGTGGTGGTCGGGGTACCCGGGCAGATCGTCAGCCGTCCCGGTCCCGCCAGCGAGGACGAATCCAAACTGCCCGACCTGGTCGGCGCCAGCCTCAAATCGCTGCTGACCCGGGTGGCCAGATTGGAGTCGCAGAGCACCGGCAAGCAGAACGGCCAAGCGGCCGAACGCGTCATCCGTCCCCCCGAGGCCGGGGTCTGGTACGGCGAGGATTTCTCCATCTAGGGAATATCGCGCTGCGGAAAGTGTTGGTGTGCTGGTGAGTTCTGCTGTGATCGCGGCGATCGCGGGCGTCGCGGCGTTGGGCGGTGCCGGCGTGATCGGCGCGCTGCTCAATCGCCGGTCGGGCGTTTTGCGCAGTTCGCCGGTTCGCGGGCAAGACAATTCAGATCTTGGCCTGTCGGAGACCGGGCCGACGGTGGTGCATTTCAGCGCGGACTGGTGTGGCCCGTGCGCGGCGGTGCGTCGCGTGGTCGACCAGGTATGCGCCGAGTTGCCCGATGTGGCGCATGTCGAGTTGGACATCGACGCCAATCCCGGTCCGGCCAAACGACTTTCAGTGCTGTCACTGCCCACCACCTTTATCTTCGACTCCGACGGTCGGCAGCGGTTCCGCACCGCCGGGGTGCCGAAGGCGGCCGACCTGCAGACGGCCTTGCAGCCCTTGAGAGGAGCACATTGATGTCGTCGCCGACAAACCAGGTCGACGTGCGCGGTCCCCGCTTTGCGGCGTGGATCACCACGACGGTTCTGGTTTCGACGTTGGTCCTGGCGGTCTTCAGCCAGCCTGCCGCGGCGGCGCTGCTGGGCGCCCAGGCCGTCGTCTTCGCGCTGAGCGCGCTGCGCGGTCCGCGTAACAGCCCTTACGGGTTGCTGTTCGCGAAGTTCATCGCGCCGCGGCTGAGCCCGGTCAGTGAACGTGAACCGGTGCCGCCGTTGAAGTTCGCGCAATTGGTCGGGTTGATCTTCGCCGTCATCGGCGTGATCGGCTTCGTGGCCGGGCTGACTCTGGTGGGACTCGTCGCAACCGCGTTCGCCCTCTTCGCGGCGTTTCTGAATGCGGCCTTCGGCATTTGCCTGGGTTGCCAGCTCTACCCGCTGGTCGCCCGATTCCGTCGAGCACCCGCGGCGTAACGACCGCCCGCTTACTCGGTCCTGGCCTTTAAATCCACTGTGAGGCAAACACTTTGAATCAAGTCGACTCTTTGCCCATGCCCTATAGTGGAGACATGCCTCAGTCCGTGCGGCCGCGCCGCTGTCGCCTCCGTTGATCACCTGCTTCCCATTCGCTTCGTCTCGCCGTGTGCGACATGGCAATTCCAGAAGGGTTCGACGACTGATGACCGAAAGTCTGCGCACAGCAGTATCGATCAGTGACGGCCGGCACGAAACGACCCGCGCGCTCGACACGGCGGTCGGGATTCTCGTGGGATGGCGCCGGTGCGATAGCTATGCCGCATTCCGGGAATTGGTGGCCGCCGGCCAGAGACATCAGGTCCCCGTCTTCGCGCTGGCGGGCGCCTTGGTGAAGCTGGCCAGCGGCGAAGCGGACAGCCAGTCCGCCGGTTCGGCCGCGCAGCTGGCCGCCGAGCGGGAGTGGGGCGCGCACCTGCTGGTCTAGCAGGCAGCCGTTTGGAAATTCGGGTGCGGGCAATCCGTCCGGCGACCAGCATCGAATAACGGTCGACTGCACCGACGACGAACGGCACCGTATTGGCCGATCCCAAGCACGAAGCCGCCAAAGCCAACTCGGCTTTCGAGCGCGATACGAGCAACCGGCGTTATGGGTTTCCCGCTCCGCTGTGGCGCGCGCTGGAACGTCATCCCCCGCGCGGGACGCGCCTGCTGCACCGATGGCGAAGCCCGTTGCGGGGGCCGTGGCTGACGTCGGTGTTCGGCTTGGCGCTGCTCGTCGGACTGCCGCTGGTGATCCTGACCGGTCTGCTGTCCTACATCGCGTACGCCCCCCAATTCGGCCAGGCCATCCCCAACGACGTGGGATGGCTCAAGTTACCCACCTTCGATTGGCCCACCCGACCCCCGTGGCTGTACCGCTTGACCCAAGGCGTGCACGTCGGTCTGGGCCTGGTCCTGATCCCGGTGGTGCTGGCCAAACTCTGGTCGGTGATTCCGCGGCTCTTCGCCTGGCCACCGCTGCGTTCGTTCGCGCAACTGCTGGAGCGGCTGTCATTGTCGATGCTGGTGGGCGGGATCCTGTTCGAGCTGGCTACCGGAGTGTTGAACATCCAGTACGACTACATTTTCGGCTTCAGCTTCTACACCGCCCACTACTTCGGGGCGTGGGTCTTCATCACCGGCTTCGTGATCCACGTGCTGATCAAATGGCCGAAGATGCTGTCCGGCTTGCGGTCTCGTTCGTTCCGTACGGTGCTTCGCACCTCGCGGGCTGACACCCGCCCCGACCCGCACGACGCCGACGGGCTGGTCGCCGCCGATCCCGCCCCGGCCACGCTGAGTCGACGCGGCGCGCTGGCTCTGGTCACCGGCGGCGCACTGTTCATCGCGGTCCTCACCGCCGGCCAGACCGTGGGCGGGTTCACCCGCGGCGCGGCGCTGCTGTTGCCGCGGGGACGCAGCCGCGGCGACGGACCCAATGATTTTCAGGTCAACCGGACCGCCGCGGCCGCGGCGATCACCCCCGCCGACACCAGCCCCGATTGGCGACTCACTTTGCGCGGCCCGTCGGGTCAAGTGCTGCTGGACCGGGCTGACCTGGAAGCGATGCCGCAGCACACCGCCAAATTGCCGATCGCCTGCGTGGAGGGCTGGTCGACAACCCAGAGGTGGAGCGGAGTTCGGCTCCGCGATCTGGCCGCCCTGGCCGGGATGAGCGGTCCCGCGCGGGCCACGGTGCGGTCACTCGAGCGAGTCGGGGCATTCAACCAGGCGGTCCTACAAGCCAACCAGGTGGGAGATCGCGACTCGCTGCTGGCCCTTCGGGTCAACGGTGTCGACCTGTCGCCCGACCACGGCTATCCCGCCCGCATCATCGTGCCCGCGCTGCCCGGGGTGCACAACACCAAGTGGGTGCGGTTTATCGAGTTCGGCACCGCCTGAAATGCGCGCCCACATCGCCCGGTTCACCGCGTTCTACGGCGCTCATCCCCTGCATCTGCTGGGCACGGTCGCCGCGTGCGCGCTGGCCGGATACGTCGTGTCCGTGCTCGGGCCGCACGCCCTGTGGAATCCGGCGGTGTGGTGGCAATCGATCGGCGTCTGGTTCATCGCGGCGATCATCGCGCACGACCTGATCCTGTTTCCGCTGTACGCGCTGGCCGACCGCTCTCTGGTCAAAGCCGTTGCCGCCGTTCGGATTCGACGAGGTATTCGGCCGGAAATCTCGCCGCTCAACTACTTTCGCGTGCCGACCTTGGCTGCGGGCCTCGCACTGCTGCTGTTCTTCCCCGGAATCATCCGGCAGGGCGAATCCAGCTACGTGGCGGCCACCGGTCAGGACCAGCAACCCTTCCTGGGGCGCTGGCTGCTGCTCGTCGCCGTCGTGTACGGGCTCAGCGCGCTGGCCTACGCCGCACGACTCGCCCGGCGCAAGCAGCCATCCGACGACACCGAGCAACCATAGGCTCCCCCGGAAGGACTCGAACCACCGGGAAAAGATTTTCTGATCTGACTGCTGTGCTGCGGAAATACCGTGAAACACGCAGCTAGACGAATATTTCCGAAGTTGTGCTCTGTTAGGTTCTGTGAGGTTCCGTTAGGCTCACTATTGCACGGATATTGCACGAAATCACCCGCAAGGCTCCACGGAAGGTGCTGTAGATGGCCGCGAAAAGCGAGCGCACCCGGCGTCAGTTTGGACGGATGCGCAAGCTGCCGTCCGGACGATGGCAGGCGAGCTATCTCCACAACGGCGCGGTCTACAAAGCGGCGGCGACGTTCCCGACCCAGAGCAGCGCGGGGCATTGGTTGCAGGGTGAGGCTGACCTGATCGACCTCGACCGCCGTCGACCGGGTGAATGGACGTCGCCAGCTGAGCGGGCCGCAAAGACGGAGGCGACCAAGCTGACGCTGCGCGGGTACGCGGAGCGGTGGCTGGCTTCGCGTCCGCTGGTCTCGGGCACCCACCGCAATTACGAGCAGTCGCTGCGGCTGCACATCTTGCCGGTGCTGGGAGATAAGGCACTCGCCGCGATCACCGCCGAGGACGTGCGAGTGTGGTTCACCGAGATGGGCAACGACCAAGCAACGCGGCGTGCTCGGGCGTATGGAGTCCTCACGGCCATCTTCAACACCGCCGTGGACGATGGCCTGATCGACCGCTCCCCTGCCCGCGTCAAGGGAGGTACCGCTGTCAAACACAGCAAGCGGTCGGTGGTGCTGCTGGAACCGGCGGAGCTGGCGGCGCTGGCCGACAAGATGCCCGACTACCTTCGGCTCAGCGTCCTGTTGGCCGGGTGGTGCGGGCTGCGGCGAGGCGAAGTGTTCGCGCTGACCCGAGACGACGTTGCCGCCGATGGTTGCGCGGTGCGCATCAATAAGGCGGTGAACGCTTACGGGACCAACATCACGGTCGGTGCCACCAAGACGGCGGGATCTAACCGCACGGTTACAGTGCCGCCGCATATCCGCCCGGTGCTGATGGCGCATCTGAAACAACACGTCGGAAAGCCCAAGACGGCACTGCTATTCACCGACCCCGAGCGCGGCGGGCACATCAGCGAAGGCCGCTACCGTCCGCATTTCTTCGCTGCCCGCGCCGCCATCGGCAGGGACGAATTGCACTTCCACGATCTGCGTCACTTCGGCGGCACGATGGCTGCCTACACCGGAGCCACACTGCGCGAGATTCAGGCCAGGTTGGGCCACACAACGGTCAGCGCGGCGATGCGGTACCAGGCGGTCGCCCGCAGCCATGAGGACGAGATGGCGGATCGGCTGTCGGCGCTGGCGGTCACTTAACCTCAGTTACCCTACTTCGGAGGGTAACTGATCATATTGCGACACAACCTGATTCGTCGCCACAGATTCGCACACTCTGCTACAGTCGGCGCTGACTCTTCGCAATCACTCAGAGTGGCGAGTGGCGCGGAGTCGCCGGATTCGCCGCCCCCGATGGACGGCAATTCGGCTTCCACGGCTAGGAGTGCCCGAGCATCAAGAGCGGGCCGCAGCGGGGCAGCTAGAGGCGCTGGCCACGGCGTCGGCTCAGGACCGCCCGCAGAAACTCGATTTTGCGACACCTCGGGAGTTTCTGCGCATGGCCAACAACCACCCCGCTCCATCAATCGCCCCGAAATACCTTCAAATCCGCGCCGCTGAGAACTACACCGGGCTGAGCGTGCACACGCTTCGAGCGAAGGTCGCCAGCGGCGAGCTACCCGCATACCGCGCAAGCGATAAGCCGGGGGCCTCGTATCTGTTCAAGATCAGCGACCTTGACGCGATGATGAAACCCGTTCTGCCACAAGAAATCGCAGCGTCGCGGTGAGCGAAACGCCAAGCGGCACAGAATCCTCAACTCGGGGAAGTCGATCCGGCTCGACCGAGCTTTGCACGGTGTCTCCTTAATGTCAGCGCAGCCAACCACATTCACCCAGAGATGGAGGTGCGCACGATGACCGCAGTCACCGTCTGCTTCGTCAACCCCGATGCTCTGTTCCTGCCGCGGCACGTCGCCGAGCACCGCCACATGTCCGAGAACGCTCTGGCTCAGGAGCGGTTCGCCGGGACCGGCCCGCGCTACGTGAAGCTCGGTCGGCGGGTGTACTACCGGGCGTCCGATCTGGAGGCGTGGCTGGCCGAGCACACCGTCACGCCGGAACCGGCAGCGGCGCAACACATCTGACCTAGATACGACGATGCCAGGCCCCGCGCACTCGCCACTGCGCGCGTGATGGGCCTGGCATCACCAAGAACTCCGAGCAAGAGTCCCGACGTCCCGAGGGAGGACAAGTGAATCATAGCCCGCAGGCAGGCAACCGAGCCGCTGAGTTGACGGGGCTGCTCAACGCCGCACCGTCCGACCCGACCGACCACGAAGCGGTCGGAAAGTACATCCGACAGCTGGCCGACGCGGGGCTGGCGGTGATGCTGGTCTACCCCGACTCGAAGGCACCTGCCGACATGCGGACCCCACGCCGCAGGGCTGCCGACGACAAAGCCGCACAGAAGGCCGCGCGGGAGGTGGGACAGCGAGACTGGCAGCGGGTCAAGTCACCCGCCGGGCTGGCCCTGGCCACCACCGACACCGCCGCGCTGGACGGCTACCTCCAGGGCTACGTCAAGACTTTCGCGCCCCGCTACCCCGACGGTGTGCCGGTGAACCTCGCCGTCGAGACCGGCAGGTCCAGGCTGGTGGTCATCGACTGCGACACCGCCGAGCAGCTGGAGCGTTTCTACGACGTCGCCCTGCCGCCGGACTTCCCGGTCGAGGACCGTCCCGCGCCAACGATCCTGACGCCGGGCCAGATCGGCCAGGGTGGCGACCCGGCGGACGGCGACACCTGGGCGCACCGCGACGGCGGTCACTTCTGGTTCACGGTGCCCGAAGGCTTCGAGCTGCCCAGCGACGTCGGGACGATGACCTGGCCCGGTGACGACGGCTTCGCCGTGCTGTGGGATCACCGCTATGCGCTCATTCCGCCCAGCATGCGCCCCGAGGGGGCATACACCGCCCCCGGCGAAGTGCACGACCTGGCAGAGTCGGACTGGCTGGTCGACACGATCACCAATTACGCCGCCCGGCGCATCGAGCGCAGCAGCCAGCGGGGCGGGGAGCCCGCCGACAGCGACCTGGCGGCGCGCATCGACGCCTGGGCCGAGGGGGTCAGCTGGGCGTCGATCCTGGAGCCGCTGAGCTGGACGCTGGCCGCACGCGCCGACAGCTGTGGGTGCGAGGTCTGGACCGCGCCGGGGCCGCACGCCTCGCCGAAGTCGGCCACCGCTCACGACTCCGGTTGCACCGCTGGGCGATACACCGAGACCAACGCGCCGCTGCACATCTGGACCGACCACGACCGCGCCCCGTTCGACGCTTGGCTGGCCAAGCGCGGCACCGCGACGCTCTCGAAGCTCCAGGCGGTCACAGCGGGCTACTACGACAACGAAATAGGGGCCGCGATGGACGCGCTCGGCATCAAGACGACCGACATCGACGCGATGGTGCCGCCAGGCGAGGAGCTGCCCCTCGACTTCGGCAAGGCGGCGAGGGAGGGCCACACCGGCGAGGCCGAGCACGGCGCGGGCGTCTGCCTGCCCGAGGAGTTCTGGAGCGCCCACCCCGTCCTGGAGCACATACGCGCCTTCGCCCACTACGGCGTCAACTCCGCCGACGCGGTGCTCGGCGCGGCGCTGGCGCGCCTGTCGGCCCACCTGGACCCATGCGTGCGCGTCGAGACCGGCGTGAAGCAACCCCTGCCGTGCAACACCTTCACCGGCATCGTCGGCTCGGCGGGCACCGGCAAGTCCTCGGCGTATCACGCCAGCGAGAAGCTGCTCGCCTTCCAGTTCCCCGACCCGATGAATCCCGACCTCGACGCCAGCGCGACCGCCGTCCCGCCGGAGCTGCCGGTGGGCTCCGGCCCCGGCGTCGCCGAGGCGTTCATGGGCACGATCCCCGACCCGCTGGACCGCAAGATCAAATACCGCCGTCAGGTGCGGCACAAGGTGCTGTTTCACTCCGACGAAGGCGCGGGACTGGTCTCGGGCATCCTCGACAACAAACGCGGCACCGACATCGGCCCGACGCTGCGCACCGCCTGGACCGGCGCGGTGCTCGGGCAGGCCAACGCCAGCGCCGACCGCACCCGCGAGGTCCGTGACTACAGCATGGGGCTGTGTGTCGGCTTCCAGCTGGAGGCGCTCGCGGCGCTGTCGACCGAGGAGCAACTGGAGTACGGCACCCCGCAGCGGTTCGTTTACGTCTCGGCCACCGACCCCTCAATCCCCGACGACGCGCCGCCCAATCCCGGCCCGCTGGAGGTGAAGCTGCCCACCGCGCCGCTGCGCTATGACGCCGAGCTGCGCACCCGTACGCGCCAGGACGCGCTGGCGCGGGCTCGCGGGGAGGCCGACGGCACACCCGAGGGCGACCCGATGCTCGCCCACCGCCCCGCGCTGGTCGCGCGCTGCGCGGCGCTGCTGGTGGTTCTGTGCGACCCAGGGCGCAGCGAGGTGCACGCCGCCGACGTCGCGCTGGCCGAGATGCTCCTGGACACCTCGGCGCGGCTGCACGGCGCAGCGATGGAGTGGCGGCGGGAGCGCGAAGCCGCCGAGCGCGAGCGCCAGATGCAGGGCCGCATCCGCGAGCAGGTCGCCACCGCCGTGGCGCTCGACAGCCGCGACGACGACATGGCGCGGCTCAGCGACCGCATCGTGCGCTATGTCGATGAGGCGTCGGGCGGGACGCTGGAGTGGGCCGGTCGAAACGGCGTCCGCAAGAACAAGTTCGACAACAGCGACCGGCAGCTGGCCGACTCCGCCCTGGCGCGACTGACCGCCGAGGGCGGTCCCCTGGAGCGCGACGGCAACACGGTGCGGCGTCGGAGTTAGCCGGAGGCGATCCCCCCGGCAGTCGGGGGGATCGCGGGGGATCATCCCCCCGACCCCCTCGCGCGCGCGCTCTATACGATTCAATTGACCTACCTATAATTACTGGTCAGAGAGTTGACTTCCTTTGTCGGGTAAGTGGTTTGGGTCTCTATCCCGCCCGTATCGCGATCCCACCATCCCCCCGATCCCCCCCGTTAGCGGAGCCGGAGGACAGCGACTCTGGACGCTGCCAAGCAGGAGCAGCGGTGCGTCCAGACCGGGAAGCAGTGGGTCCGCGACCCCCGCGAGCGCGCCTGACCTCTGCACCCCATCAGGACACAATCAGGACATGCCTCCGGTGATGAATCGACAGGACGCCCGACGCCGGGCCGAGCGGGCGGCACAGCTGCGCGCGATCGGGCGCACCTGGCAGGAGATCGCCGACGTCCTCGGGTACCGAGGTCGGCAGTCCGCACAGGACGCGGTGGCTCGGCTCGACAACCGCAACCCGCCGCTGGACGCCGAGGCGCTGCGCCGCCAAGAGGACGAGGAACTCCGCATCCGCCGGGCGGTGCTCCATGAGCGGTTTTGCGACGCCCAGCAGCGCAACGACGACGAGACCCTGGTGACGCTCAACCGCGAACTGGACCGTATCTCGACGCGGCGGGCCAAGCTGTTGGGCCTCGACGCACCCGACCGCTCCGACGTCAGCGTCAGCCTGTCCACCGACCCGGCGGCGATCATCATCGAGGCCCGCGACCGGATGCTGGCCGCGCTCGCTGACCGTGAGCAGCGCCAGCTGCCCACCGTCCCCATCCTGGAAGCCGAGGTAGTCGAATGACCGAGACCCCAACCACCGCCAGCGACGTCGTGACGGCGGCGATGGACATCGCGCGTGACGCCGCCGAGGGCCGACTGGCCCCGCTGGACCTGGAGGCGGTCGCTGTCGCCGAGTGCCGGGCGTTGGTCGGCACCGTCGCTGGGCCGGGTGATCCGCTGTGGGCGTTGCACCTCGACGTCGCGCGCCAGGTGCTCGCGCTCGATGGGGTGCCCGCCGACGAGCTGGCCGAGTGGCTGGCCGTGGCCCGCCAGCGGGCCGGTGAGCCGCTGCCCTCGGCAACCCCGCCCGAGGCGGTATCGCTCGCCAACGATGTGGACAGCCCCGAGGCGGTGGACGCCGCGCCCGACGACGACCAGGCGGAGCCGCCAGCGCTCGCCGTGGTCGAGCCCGAGCGGGAGCCACACGCTGCGCCGACCCCGAAGCGCAGCACCGGAGGCTATGACCCGCTGGCTGGGTGGTCGCCGGGCGGTAGCCGCCGCGGTTGACAACAGTCTCAGAACTTTAGTTCCGAGACACCGCCCGACAGCGCCGTAGTCGACGGCATCGGCTGTGATTTTCAGAGGTAAGTGGCGGTGAATCTTCAGCGGTAAATGGCGTCACATAGTCGCGATGACCCGCGTGCGGTTAAGCGTTTAGGCGATCTTCGTATGGGGCGTCGGGCGGAATCTGTAGGACCTCGATCATCTCGGATGTGCGGAGCTGGTCGATAAGTTCACGTGTACCGCCGATGATGGTGGAGTCGTAGTCGACTTCGGTTGCCACGCACCAGGTGTGGTCGGCGGGCCAGAAGAAGCTTGGCGATTGGGGGATGAAAAAGTCCTCGTTGACCCAGTGTCCGATCCGTACGGCGGCGTCGATGTGGCCTTTAAACAGGTGGTATCTGCGGCCGGGTAGTGAAAAGGTGGGTCCGCTTGTGGCGAGTCGCCATTGAGCCGGTGCCGGCTGGGGCGGTTGGATGTCCGGGATCACACCGTCGGGAGCGTAGTAGGCGGTGATCGTCGACGCCGGACTGTCATGGTCGTGGAGCCAGCCCCAGCCTTCCCAGACCGCGAAACAGCACGCCTGTGCTGTCGTGGTGTGCCTGGCGAGGATGGCGCAGAGCGCCTTGAGTGCCCAGCCGTTCAGGTCTCCCCGCATGGGGTCGCCCGGTCGGCCGCGTCCCGAGGATGCTGAGGACTTGATCTTCTCCCACCAGGCCGATGGATGGAGAATGCGGCTGTTGGCGCGGGCCACCGTCGCCCAGGTCAGTGGTCCGGGGTGATCGTCGAGGGGATGCAGTAGCCGGGCGTAGGCCCCAAAGCCGGCACCGACCATGCCGGTCGGCCAGTGCTGGTGATCCCATAGGTCTACCCGGTCGATCAGCCACTGAGCCGGCTCGGCCGAGCCGGCAGGTCGAGGAGGTTGATGATCCACCCTGCCACGATCCCTTACACCGCCCCGTTACGCAGCATCGGCGTGTTTCGTTAACGATCGTTCGCGCGACAGTCCGCCAGGCTGAACATTTCCGCAGGATAGGCCTGTAACGCTTGCCGTGTCCGCGCCAACGTCAACTTGTCGGGGGTTGGCGATACCGTCCGGCCATGCGGATCGGCTACGCGCGGGTCTCCACCCGCGACCAGCACCCCGAGGCCCAACGCGATGCGCTCACCGCGGCGGGCTGTGACCAGATTTTCCTCGACAAGGTGTCGGGCAAGCTGGCCCGCCGGCCGGAGCTCGACAAAGCTCTGCTGTCGGCCAACCGTGTCGGCGATCAGCTGGTGGTGACCAAACTGGACCGGCTGGGCCGATCGCTGGAGCATCTCATCGAGTTGTCCAAGCGCCTGCAGGGCGCCGGCGTGGATTTGGTGGTACTCGACCAAGGCATCGACACTTCAACGGCCATTGGCCGCATGTTCTTCCAAATCCTCGGCGCTGTAGCGGAATTCGAGCACGCTTTGATGTCGGAGCGCACCATGGACGGTTTGGCGGCCGCGCGGGCCCGCGGCCGCACCGGTGGGCAAAAACCCAAACTGGGTCCCCGTCAGGTGAAGCTGGCCCAGCAGATGTACGACGAGAAAGACGAACACGGCAAGCGTCGCTACACCGTCGAGCAGATCGCCGCCGAGTTCGGAGTCACCCGACCCACCATTTATCGGCATCTGGGCAAGGCCCTTAACAACGGCTCGGCCGCATCATGACCCCCCCGCAAGAGCCGGTCAGGACACCGGACGAAGCGGATACCGCATTGACCATGGCCCAACGCGAACAGGCGATGGCCCGCTACGCGGTGCTGCGCCCACACCTGGACGACGGGATATCGCTGGCCGAAGCCGCGCGTCAGGGTGAGGTGGCGCTGCGCACCGCGCAGCGCTGGCTGGCCAGCTACCGCAAGTCAGGACTAGTGGGGCTGGTCCGTCCTGGACGCTCTGATTGCGGCCGCCGCGGGTTGCCCGATCAAATGGTCACGCTGATCGAGGGGCTGGCATTACGACGGCCTCCGATCAGTGCGGCAAATATTCACCGCCAGGTGACCCAGATTGCGCCGCAACATGACTGGCCGGTGCCGTCCTACAGCACGGTGTACGCGATCGTCGCGGGCCTCGATCCGGGCTTGCGGATGTTGGCCCACGAGGGCACCAAACGATACGAGGAGACCTTCGATTTGGTGTATCGGCGTCAAGCGAGCGGGCCGAACGAGCTATGGCAGGCCGACCACACTGAACTGGACCTATGGGTGATCACGCCGTCGGCAAAGCCGGCTCGCCCCTGGTTGACTGTCATCGAAGACGACCACTCCCGCGCTGCAGCCGGCTACATGGTCAGCTTGGAGGCACCCTCCGCGATCAACAC
Organism: Mycobacterium sp. NGS22; assembly: GCF_059813095.1. Classification (NCBI taxonomy): domain Bacteria; kingdom Bacillati; phylum Actinomycetota; class Actinomycetes; order Mycobacteriales; family Mycobacteriaceae; genus Mycobacterium; species Mycobacterium sp. NGS22. Next base: position 1,781 of record NZ_JCALDY010000021.1, on the reverse strand, counting down.
CGCTTTGGCGCTGCGGCAAGCGATTTGGCGCAAACCCGATCCCGGTTGGCCGGTGTGCGGCATCCCTGGCGTTTTCTACACCGACCACGGCAGCGACTTCACCTCCCGGCATATGGAGACCGTAGCGGCCGAACTGAAAATCCAACTGGTGTTCTCCCTGCCCGGCAAGCCACGCGGCCGGGGCAAAATCGAGCGGCTGTTCAACAGCGTCAACCAGATGTGCCTGTCGACGTTGCCCGGCTACGCGCCACGCGGAACCCCTGATCGAGCCGGACAGGCCCGGCTCACCCTGCCCGAATTGGACACCGCGATCGGGCGGTTCCTCAGCGACGGCTATCACCACCGGGTGCACAGCGAGACCCGCCAAACACCAGCACAGCGCTGGTCGGGCGGCGGGTTCTTGCCCAGGATGCCCGACTCGTTGGAGCAACTCGACCTGCTGCTGCTCACCGTGGCCCAGCCCCGCAAGATCCACCCCGATGGAGTGCACTTCCAAGGACTGCGCTACCTAGACCCGGTGCTGGCCGCCTACGTCGGCGAACAGGTCACCATCCGCTACGACCCGCGCGACCTGGCAGAGATCCGCATCTTCCACGACGACAAGTTCGTCTGCCGGGCGATTTGCCCCGAGCTGGCCGGCACCACCGTCGCGCTCAAGGAAATAACCGCCGCCCGCAATGCCCGCCGCCGCGAACTACGCCAAGGCCTTCGTGATCGCGCCAAGGTTGTCGACCAGCTCATCGCCGTTCATCAGCCCGACTGCAACTACCCGCTGCCTGGGATGGCCGTAGCGGCTAGTGGGCCAGCCGACCTCGACCAGGATTCGGCGCCCAAACATGCGCTCAAGCTTTACCGAGAGGACTGACCACGTCATGGCCGACATCCAGGACCAGGACACCCAACACACCGCTGCCCCCTCATCCGAGCAGTCAACTACCACAACGAAATTCGTTGTCACCAAGCAGCATCGCCGCTTCGTTGAATTCTGCGATGCCGTGCGCCGCGACCGCTACATCGGCCTATGCCACGGCGCACCCGGTGTCGGCAAAACGCTGTCGGCTCGCCACTACAGCTCATGGGACACCGTCAGACCGATCGTCGAGCACTTCCGCTTCTACGAGACCGTCGCACCCGAACCTGCTCTCGCCGTGCGCACCGTCTTCTACACCCCCAAGGTGCACAACACACCCCTCATCGTCGAGAAAGAGGTCCGATACCTGCACACCCGGCTCAGCTGGGCCATTGAGACCACGCTGAACCCCGACCGCGGCTCCGAGCACCTCGTTGAACCTGACGGGGCGTATACCGAACTGGTCATCGTCGACGAAGCCGACCGGCTGAAAAACCCCGCCCTAGAAGCGCTACGCGACCACCACGACCGCACCGGCGCCGGCCTGATCCTCATCGGCATGCCCGGCATTGAACGCCGACTGGCCCGCTACCCGCAGCTCTACAGCCGCGTCGGATTCCTGCACCACTACCAACCCCTGTCCAGCGACGAACAAACCTTCGTACTGTCGCGTCAGTGGCCCGACCTCGGCCTCGACAACCCCGAAGACTTCACCACCCGCGAGGCCCGCGCCGCGATCATCCGCATCACCAGCGGCAATTTCAGGCTCACCACCCGGCTGATGGCGCAGATCCATCGCATCATGGACATCAACCAGCTCAACACGGTCACAAGCGAAGTCGTCGACGCCGCCCGCGAATCCCTCGTCATCGGGATCATGTAACGCCATCTATCGCTGAAGATTCACCGCCACTTACCTCTGAAGATCACA
>NZ_JCALDY010000020.1:0-90884 GCF_059813095.1 Mycobacterium sp. NGS22 | reverse complement strand
ACTGCTCGGCACACCTAACTGCTCGGCACGCCTAACGCAGCAGGTCGGCGAGGCGCGCGGCCAGCGTGTCCCAGCGCCACTGTGCCGTCACCCACTCCCGGCCGGCGGCGCCCATCGCCGCCGCCCGGTCGCGGTCGGTCAGCAACCCGGCGATCGCTTCGGCGATCTGGTTCACCGAGTTTCCATCCACCACCAATCCAGTCTCGTTGTGCTGCACCGTTTCCGGCGCGCCACCGGAGTCGCCGGCGACCACCGGCACCCCCGTCGCCGACGCCTCGAGGAAGACGATGCCCAAACCCTCCACGTCCATCCCCGCTCCGCGGGTCCGGCACGGCATCGCGAACACGTCGGCCATCGCATGATGGGCGGGCAGGGCGTCGCCAGGGATGCCACCGGTGAACGTCACGTCGTCGGCCACGCCGTTCTCCCGGGCCAGCTTGCGCAGCGTCTCCAGGTACGGACCGCCGCCGACGATCACCAGAGCGGCACCGTCGACCCGGCGCCGGATCGACGGCAATGCACGGATCAGCATGTCCTGGCCCTTGCGCGGCACCAGCCGCGACACGCACACCACCGTCGGCCGATCACCCAGCCGATACCGCGCGCGCAATTCGGCGCGGGCAGCCGGATCCGGCCGGAACCAGTCGCTGTCCACCCCGGGTGGCAGGTATTCCAGCGAGGCCCCCGGCCCGAAGGCGGGCGCGAACCTGGATCTGGTGTAACGACTGACGAAGGTCACCACATCGGTCCCGTCACCGATCCGGCGCAGCACCGACCGCGCGACCGGCAGCATCGACCACCCCACTTCGTGACCGTGGGTACTGGCCAGCACCCTCGCCACCCCGGCCTGGCGGGCCCGCGGCGCCAACAACGCCAGTGGCGCGGCAGCACCGAACCAGACTGTGTCGATGTCGTGCTCGGCAATCAGCCGGCGCATCCGCATGTCCACCGTCGGGACCGGCAGCATCAGTGTGGTGGGATGGCGCACCACCCGGTAGCCCGCGGCTTCGTCAAACTCCCCGGCGCCCTTCCACTTTGGCGCATACACCGTGATGGTGTGCGAACCGGAGTCGACCAGGCGGTCCACGAATTCCCCCAGATACGACTGGATGCCGCCACGTCGCGGGGGAAAGTCGTTGGTTACCAGCAAGACCCGGCTCACCACGTCACGTTAGCGCGGCAGGCACGCGCGACCCGGTAGCGGCGCGGATCAGGCGCGACTGGCCATCCACTGCTGCCAGTGCGTCAGCACGCCGGGCAGATCCAGGCCGAGGACCGCGCGGACGGCGCCGGGCACATCCGCGTGCCCGACACCGCACGCCGCCACGTACAGTTCGCGCAGTTTCAAGGCCCCATAGGTATCGGCGACGAATCGCGCGAACCACCAGGACCGGTCGTATGCCAGCGAGCGCAGCGGGCCGGGGGCGTCCAGATCGTCGTCTGACGGCAATGACGTGGCAGAGCCGGCCGGCACCGCGGGCTGGGGTCGGGCGACGTAGTCGGCCACCCCTTCGGTCAGCCAGCGTGGGGCGTCCAGCGCGGTGTCGGCCCGCGCCGCGTAATGAAACAGCTCGTGGGACAGCACAATTCGCAGTGCGCTGTCGCTCATGCCGGCTGCGCCAGGGGCGAACACGATCCGGGCGTTGGCCACCGTGCGGTGCGCCGGGTCGACACGATCGGCCACCGTCACCGCCGCGATGTCCGTCCACTGTGCGGCCGGACCGCCGCCGGCCGCGACTCGGAACTGCTCGTCCGAACCGGTGGTCACCACCGGGATCTCGGGTGGCCAATCGGCACCCCAGAAGTCCACGACTGCATCCACCGCGGAACGCATGTGCACCGACACCCGCGACAGCAGACGGTCCGCGTCAGGTCCGCCGAGGTTGACCGCCCGCACCACGCGATCGTGCGTGGCCGTCATCGGATGAACCGGGAGGACGAGCGCCGCTATCAACTCAGCGAGCAGTACGCCTGCCAGCAGCAGGCGCGGCACTGCCACGCGAATCTCAGTAGCGGCGGGCGTCGTAGATCGGGCCGGAGGAGTTCATCGGCACCACCCGAACCGGCTGGCCGAAGGTGGAGGAATGCACCATCATCCCGTCGCCGATGTAGATGCCGGCGTGCGATGCGTCGGAGTAGAACGTCAGCACGTCACCGGGTTGCAGCTCGCCGAGCGACACCGGCTGGCCGCCGTGTGCCAGCGCCTGACTCGAGTGCGGCAGCGAGATGCCCGCCTGCTGGAACGCCCACATGACCAGCCCGGAGCAGTCGAATCCGCCGGGCGCAGCGCCACCCCACACGTACGGCGATCCGATCTGGGTCAAGGCGGCCTGCACGACCACCGCACGGTCCCCGCCACCGCCACCGGGTTCGGTGAACGGCGCTCCGGTGAAACCGCCGGGCGGCGGCACCTGACCGGGAGCCGGCGCACCGTCTGGCGCGGGCGGCGCGCCGGGCGGCAACGCCTCGGGGGCCGGCGCACCCGGCACACCCTCCGGCGCCGGTCCGGGATTGGCCATGGCGGTGCGCTGTTCGGGCGTCAACGCCATGTATTGGGACTTCACGACGGCGATCTGCACCTGCAACTGGCTCTGCTTGTGCTGCAGGTTGGCCCGCACCGCGGCGGCCTGCTCGGCGGCGGCCTTGGCGTCGGCCGCCGATTTCGCAGACACCTGCTCAGCCTTGGCGGCCTGCTCGCCAGCGGCCTTGAAATTGGCCATCTGAGTTGACATTTGACGCGCCATCACCCGCTGCACGGCCAGACCGTCGATCAGCAGCTGCGGCGACTCCGCGGTCAGCATGGCGTCCAGCCCGTCGGTGCGACCACCCATGTAGGCGGCTGCGGCAACCTTGTTGACCGCGGTCTGGAACGAGGCCAATCGCGCCTTCGCGGCGTCCGCGGCGGCCTGGTCGTCAGCCAGCTTCCGCTCCGCGGCCTGCAAGGCGCCCAACTTGTCGTTCAAGTCGAGTTGTGCGCTGTGCATCGCCTCGGTGGTCTGCTCAGCCTGCCGGGACAGCTCGTTGAGTTTTGCCAGCGCGTCCTCGGCGGGATCGGCCATCACACCCGCGGCCGAAATGCCGGACAACACGACGAAGCTCGCTAACGAACCGAGGGCAGACCTCTTGATGACGCGCACAGTCGAATGCCAAAAGTCGAGCCTCAAGATTTGCTTCCTTAAACTGCCATCGACGCCAATGCGTCGAGCGGGTTTAGGTCTCAAACAGGTTACGAAACGATATCGGCGTTTGTCCAAAGGGAGGGCTTAAGAAATTAGGAAGATTTCTGTCATTTCTATGTGGTGCAGGGATCTTGCCGTCGTCGACCATACACGAGCCTCACGCGACCCCGGGCTCACGTCCGCGCCGGATCGGGACCAGCCGCAACCGCGGCGCCAATCCCACCTCGGCGAGCGCCTGCAACGCGACTTGCTCGTCGTAGGAAAGGGTTTCGGGCACGCCGAGCAACACGCTGACCACGCACTCGCGACACCCCGGCCCGCGCACGGCGCAATCGTCGCAGTCGATGACCACCGACTCCCCGGGCCGGAGCGCCCCGGCGTCGACGGTACGGCGCTCCCTTTCAGCTCCGCTGCTGAGTGCCATCTGAGTCCTTTCGTCCGAGCTCGCATCCATAAATCGAGCTGATCCGCACGGTAACGGTCGGCACCGACAACAACGTTCGGCGTGGCAACGCCGACGGTGTCGGTGCCCCTGCTTAACGTCACGCCCATGAGTGCTACCGGTGGGAGTCAACTCAGCTTCGCCGGACTGGACGGGTGGGACGCCGGCGAAGAGCCTTCGCTGCGTGAGACCACCTTTGTGGTGGTCGACCTGGAGACCACGGGCGGGCGCGCGGTCGGGCACCCCGGCGTCGTACCCGACGCGATCACCGAGATAGGCGCGGTCAAGGTGCGCGGCGGCGTCGTGCTGGGTGAGTTCGCCACCCTGGTCGACCCGCAGCGCAGCATCCCGCCGCAGATCGTCCAGCTGACCGGGATCACCACGGCAATGGTGTGCGACGCCCCGCCCATCGACGCGGTGCTGCCGATGTTCTTCGAGTTCGCCGCCGACTCGGTGCTGGTGGCCCACAACGCCGGTTTCGACATCGGGTTCCTGCGCGCCGCCGCCGAGCGCTGTCAGCTGAACTGGCCTCGCCCCAAGGTGCTGTGCACGGTGCGGTTGGCGCGGCGGGTGCTGAGCCGCGAGGAAGCCCCCAGCGTGCGACTGGCGGAGTTGGCCCGGCTGTTCGCGGTGGCAACCCAGCCCACTCACCGCGCCCTCGACGACGCCCGCGCCACCGTGGACGTCCTGCACGCGCTCATCGAACGGGTCGGCAACCAGGGCATCCACACCTACACCGAACTGCGCTCGTATCTGCCCGACGTCACGCCCGCTCAGCGGCGCAAGCGGGTGCTGGCCGACGGACTGCCGCGCCGCCCCGGTGTCTACCTGTTCCGCGGACCGGCGTCGGAGGTGCTTTACATCGGCACCGCCGTCGACCTGCGACGTCGCGTCAGCCAATACTTCAACGGCGCCGATCCGCGAGGCCGGATGAAGGAGATGGTCGCCCTGGCCGGCGCGATCGACCACGTGGAGTGCGCGCACGCGCTGGAAGCCGGCGTGCGTGAGCTCCGGTTGCTGGTCGCTCACGCCCCGCCCTACAACCGCCGGTCGCGGTTCCCGCACCGCTGGTGGTGGCTGGTGCTCACCGACGAGGCGTTCCCGCGGTTCTCGGTGGTCCGCAACCCCGGGCATGACCGCGCCGTCGGACCGTTCCGGTCCCGCACCGAGGCCGCGGACACCGCCGCCCTGCTTGCCCGGTTCACCGGGGTACGGACCTGCACCAAAAGGCTGGCCCGGTCGGCCCGGCACGGTCCGGCGTGTGCCGAAGTCGAGATATCGCCGTGCCCGGCAGCCCGGGACGTGGGTCCCGAGCACTACGCCGAGGCGGTACGCCGTGCCACGGGGTTGATCGAGGGCACCGACAACACCCCGCTGGCCGCGGCTGCGGCGGCGGTCACCGCGCTGGCAGAACGGCATCATTACGAGAGCGCGGCCCGCCTGCGCGACCACATCGCCACCGCCGTCGAGGTGCTGTGGCGAGGCCAGCGGCTGCGGGCCCTGACCGCGCTGCCCGAGTTGATCGTCGCCAAGCCGGACGGCCCCGACGGCAAGGACGGCTACCAGCTGGCCGTCATCCGGCACGGCCAACTGGCCGCGGCGGGGACTGCCGCGCGCGGTGTGCCGCCGATGCCCGTCGTCGAGACCCTTGTCGCCGGCGCCCAGGCGGTCCTGCCGGCGCCGGCACCGCTCGGCGGCGCGCTGGTCGAAGAGACCGCACTGATCGCCCGGTGGCTGGCCACGCCGGGAGTGCGGATCGTGCGAATCAGCGGTGACGGTTGGGCGTCGCCACTGCGGGCGGCGGGCGCTTGGGCGGCGTGGGCGGCCACGGCCCGCTCGGCGCGGCTGGCCGGTGAGCAGGCCGATTCACACCTGCTGACCGAACCGCACCCAACGCGCGAGCAACTGTTCGGCCGCCCCGCTGTCGATCGTGTCGGCGGCGCGGCGCAACCCGTCTTCCCACGCCGGCAACCATTCAGCGCGGCTGGATAACCCCGCGTGGGCCACCAGTGCCCCCGCCGCGTTGAGCACGACGGCGTCGCGCACCGGACCTTTCTCCCCGGCCAGCACGGCCCGCACCTCGGCGGCGTTGACCTGAGCGTCGCCACCGCGCAGCTCGTCGATGTCGGCGCGGGCGAAACCGAACCCCGCGGGATCGAACTTCAGCTTGTCCACGGTGCCCGCCTGCACCCGCCAGATGGTGCTCGTCGTGGTGGTGGTCAGTTCGTCGAGCCCGTCGTCGCCGTGCACCACCAACACACTCGACCGGCGGGCGGCAAACACCCCGGCCATCACCTCGGCCAGGTCGGCGAACGCGCAACCGATCAGGCCGGCCCGCGGCCGGGCCGGATTGGTAAGCGGCCCAAGGAGATTGAAAACCGTGGGTACTCCGATTTCGCGACGCACCGCTGACGCGTGCCGGTAGGAGGGATGAAACTGCGGCGCGAAGCAGAACCCGATCCCCAGCTCTTGAAGGCTGCGGGCGACCTGTTCGGGTTCCAGGTCGATGCGCACCCCGAGAGCTTCCAGCGTGTCGGCGCCGCCGGACAGCGACGAGGCCGCGCGGTTGCCGTGTTTGACGACGGGGACGCCGGCCGCCGCCACCACGATCGAGGCCATGGTGGACAGGTTGACGGTGTTGAACCCGTCACCTCCGGTACCGACGACATCCACCGCGTCCTCGGGCAGCGCGTCGACAGGCATGGGGCGGGCGTGGTCGAGCATGACACCGGCCAACTCGCTGACTTCGTCGGCCGTGGGACCCTTCATCTTCAGCGCCACCGCGAACGCCGCGATCTGAGCCGGCTGCGCGTCTCCGCCCATGATCTGGTCCATGGCCCAGGCGGCATCCCCCCGCGTCAGATTCTGCCGCTCGGTCAGACGCCCCAGCACCCGCGGCCAGGACGGTGCCGCACCGGGAAGACCCCCGGACGGAACAGCCTCAGACGACGCAGCCACGCGCCGATGGTCCCACGCGTACCCGACCGCCACCCAACCGCCGCCACGCCGAATTACGCGAAAAATGTCACCCGGGTAGTGCTCGACAACTACAAAGCGTCATACTTGCGGATGTGACGAGTGCTGTAGGGACCTCGGGTACTGCGATTACGTCGCGAGTGCATTCGCTGAATCGGCCGAATATGGTCAGTGTTGGCACCATAGTGTGGCTTTCCAGCGAGCTCATGTTCTTTGCTGGCCTGTTCGCGTTCTACTTCACGGCGCGAGCGCAGGCAGCCGGGAACTGGCCGCCGCCGCCGACCGAGCTGAACCTGTATCAGGCGGTGCCGGTGACGCTGGTACTGATCGCTTCGTCGTTCACCTGCCAGATGGGTGTGTTCGCCGCGGAACGGGGCGACGTCTTCGGGCTGCGCCGCTGGTATCTACTCACCTTCGGGATGGGGTTGTTCTTCATCCTGGGCCAGGCCTACGAGTACGTTCACCTGGTTCAACACGGCACCACCATCCCCGGCAGCGCCTACGGCAGCGTCTTCTACCTGGCGACCGGGTTTCACGGCCTGCACGTCACCGGCGGTCTGATCGCGTTCATCTTCCTGCTGATCCGCACCAGGATGAGTAAGTTCACCCCGGCTCAGGCGACCGCCAGCATCGTCGTCTCGTACTACTGGCACTTCGTCGACATCGTGTGGATCGCGCTGTTCGCGGTCATTTATTTCATCCGATGAGCCCGCGGCTCCGAATCCAGCAAAAGAGGAGTGTCGGTTGAGGAAATTGGGGTCTACCCGATCTGGTAGCGGTGAGCGTAAGGCCCGGTCCCGCCGGCGTCTGCGCCGTCGCCTGTCCGGCGGCCTGTTGCTGCTGATCGCGCTGACCATCGCCGGTGGCCTGGCAGCGGTGCTGACGCCGACACCGCAGGTGGCCGTGGCCGACGAATCGGGCTCGGCGCTGCAGCGGACCGGCAAGCAGCTCTTCGAGACGTCCTGCGTGTCCTGCCACGGCGCCAACCTGCAGGGGGTGCCCGACCACGGCCCCAGCCTGATCGGTGTCGGCGAGGCGGCCATCTATTTCCAGGTGTCGACCGGACGCATGCCGGCGATGCGCGGTGAGGCGCAGGCACAGCGCAAGGAACCGGTCTTCGACGAACACCAGATCGACGCGATCGGCGCCTACGTGCAAGCCAGGGGTGGCGGCCCGACCGTGCTGCGCAACCCCGACGGCAGCCTGCAGATGGAGTCGCTGCGCGGCACCGACCTCGGCCGCGGCGGCGACCTCTTCCGGCTGAACTGCGCGTCGTGCCACAACTTCACCGGCAAGGGCGGCGCGCTGTCGTCCGGGAAATACGCGCCGGACCTGGGACCGGCCAACGAGCAGCAGATCCTCACCGCCATGCTGACCGGTCCGCAGAACATGCCGAAGTTCTCCGACCGGCAGCTGTCGCTGGAAGCGAAGAAGGACATCATCGCCTACGTGCGGACCACGGCTGAGGAGCCGTCGCCGGGCGGCTACGGACTGGGCGGGTTCGGACCCGCACCCGAGGGCATGGCCGCTTGGATCATCGGCATGGTCGCTGCTATCGGGCTGGCACTGTGGATTGGGGCACGGACGTGAGCGAGGGTTCTGACGTGACGCACGACGCCGGCCGCAAGGCCAGCTCGGACACCGACACCGACACCCACCTGGGTCGCAAGGAGCCGGACGACGGCGCGCTGGCCAACATGTCGCGGCAGGAACTGCTGGACCTGGGCAGCGAGATGGACGGCGTCCAGATCGTCTACAAAGAGTCCCGCTGGCCCGTTGAGGGCACCAAAGCCGAGAAGCGCGCGGAGCGCTCGGTGGCACGCTGGCTTTTGCTGGGCGGTGGACTGGGGCTTGCCCTGCTGGTGGTTTTCCTGTTCTGGCCGTGGGAGTACAAACCGAGCGGGACACCGGGCAACTTCTGGTACTCGCTGGCCACCCCGCTCTATGGGCTGACGTTCGGCGGCTCCATTCTGGCGATCGCCATCGGCGCGGTCCTGTACCAGAAACGGTTTATCCCACAAGAGATCACGATCCAGGACCGCCACGACGGAGCATCCCGCGAGATCGACCGCAAGACGGTGGTGGCGAACCTGGCCGACGCCTATGAAGGGTCGACGGTCGGACGCCGCAAGCTGATCGGACTTTCGTTCGGCATCGGCCTGGGCGCGTTCGGTCTGGGCACCCTGGTCGCGTTTGCCGGCGGCCTGATCAAGAACCCGTGGAAGCCGGTCGTTCCCACCGCCGAGGGCATGAAGGCGGAACTGTGGACGTCGGGCTGGACACCACGGTTCAAGGGCGAGACCATCTTCCTGGCCCGGGCCACGGGCGCCCACGACGGCCCGCCGTTCGTGAAGATGCGTCCCGAGGACATCGACGCCGGCGGGATGGAGACCGTCTTCCCCTGGCGCGAATCCGACGGCGACGGAACCACGGTGGAATCGCACGAGAAACTGTCGGAAATCGCCATGGGCATCCGTAACCCGGTGATGCTCATCCGGATCAAACCCAGCGACGTGGACCGGGTGGTCAAGCGCAAGGGTCAGGAAAGCTTCAACTTCGGGGAGTTCTTCGCCTACACGAAGGTCTGCTCGCACCTGGGCTGCCCGGCCTCGCTGTACGAGCAGCAGTCCTACCGCATCTTGTGCCCGTGCCATCAGTCGCAGTTCGACGCCCTGCACTTCGCCAAGCCGATCTTCGGTCCCGCGGCCCGTGCACTGGCGCAGCTGCCGATCACAATCGACAAGAACGGGTATCTCGTCGCCAACGGCGACTTCGTCGAACCCGTAGGACCGGCATTCTGGGAGCGCACAACCTCATGAGTCCTAAACTGAGCCCTCCGAAAATCGGTGACGTCCTGGCCGGCCAGGGCGACGCGGTCGACACTCGCTACCACCCGTCGGCCGCGGTGCGTCGTCAGCTCAACAAGGTGTTCCCGACCCACTGGTCGTTCCTGCTCGGCGAGATCGCCCTGTACAGCTTCATCGTGCTGCTGATCACCGGCGTGTACCTGACGCTGTTCTTCGACCCGTCCATGGCCGAGGTCACCTACAACGGCGTCTACCAGCCGCTGCGCGGCGTGGAGATGTCGCGCGCCTACGAGTCGGCGCTGCACATCTCCTTCGAGGTCCGCGGGGGCCTGTTCGTCCGCCAGGTCCACCACTGGGCCGCGCTGATCTTCGCGGCGGCGATCATGGTGCACCTGGCGCGCATCTTCTTCACCGCCGCATACCGCAGGCCGCGCGAGGCCAACTGGGTCATCGGTTCGCTGCTGCTGATCCTGGCCATGTTCGAGGGTTATTTCGGCTACTCGTTACCCGACGACCTGCTCTCCGGGATCGGTCTGCGGGCGGCGCTCTCCTCGATCACGCTGGGCATGCCGGTGATCGGGACCTGGCTGCACTGGGCCCTGTTCGGCGGCGACTTCCCCGGCACCATCCTGATCCCGCGGCTGTATGCCCTGCACATCCTGCTGCTGCCGGGGATCATCCTGGCCCTGATCGGTGTCCACATGGCGTTGGTGTGGTTCCAGAAGCACACCCAGTTCCCCGGTCCCGGCCGCACCGAGCACAACGTCGTCGGCGTCCGGGTCATGCCGGTGTTCGCCGTGAAGTCCGGTGCGTACTTCGCCGCCATCGTCGGCGTGCTCGGTCTGATGGGCGGGCTGCTGACGATCAACCCGATCTGGAACCTCGGACCCTACAAGCCATCTCAGGTCTCCGCCGGTTCGCAGCCGGACTTCTACATGATGTGGACCGAAGGCCTGGCCCGTATCTGGCCGCCATGGGAGTTCTACTTCTTCCACCACACCATTCCGGCTTCGGTGTGGGTGGCGTTGATCATGGGCCTGATCTTCGTGCTGCTGACCATTTACCCGTTCCTGGAGAAGCGCTTCACCGGGGATTACGAGCACCACAACCTGCTGGTGCGACCGCGGGACGCACCGGTGCGCACCGCCGTCGGCTCCATGGCGATCGCCTTCTACATGGTGCTGACGCTGGCGGCCATGAACGACATCATCGCGTTCAAGTTCCACATCTCGCTGAACGCGACCACGTGGATCGCCCGCATCGGCATGGTGATCCTGCCGCCGCTGGTCTACTTCGTCGCCTACCGCTGGGCGGTCGGCCTGCAGCGCAGCGACCGCGAGGTGCTCGAGCACGGCGTGGAGACCGGCATCATCAAGCGGTTGCCCCACGGCGCCTACATCGAGTTGCATCAGCCACTGGGCCCCGTCGACGACCACGGCCACCCGCTGCCGTTGGAGTACCAGGGTGCCCCGCTGCCCAAGAAGATGAACAAGCTGGGCTCGGCCGGCACACCCGGAAGCGGCAGTTTCCTGCGCGCGGACCCGACGACGGAGGACTCGGCGCTGCGGGAGGCGAGCCACGCTGCCGAACACCGTGTCCTCACGGCGCTGCGGGAGCACCAGGAAGGCATCAACGGCTCCGGTAACGGTTCTTCCAACGGCGAGCACCACTAGAGGCACGATCAGCGGGACCGGTCCGGCGGCGGTGACGCGCCGCCAGTGGCCGGCGGCGGTGACGCGCCGCTAGTGGCCGGCGGCGGTGACGCGCCGCTAGTGGCCTAGTGGCCGGCTTGCCCGCTACGCAGCTGTCGCACGTAGGCCCATTCGATCGCCGGCATGCCCGCGGCGATCAGTCCGGCAAACGTGTAGCTGACCCACGAAGGCCCTTCGTGTCCCGCGGCCATCAGGTAGGTCGCCAACGCGACGCCGGTCAGTGCGGCGCCGATGGCACTGGTCAGGGCGAGCGTGCCGCGTAACCAGAGCCGGTCGACGGCCTCACCGGACCACTCGTCAACGCCCCCATAGGCTTTCACCGCGTCCCGGCGCGTCGGCTCGGCCAACGCGCGCGAGCCGGGGCGTCCGCCCACCCGGACCGGCTGCCTGGCGGGCCCACGCCCCTGCAGCGCCCTCGACCGGACCACCGGCTCGGCCTGCGTCGTCCGCCGGGCCCGCAGCAACACCGGGATGGCGCCCGCGATGACCAGCGCGGAGACGATGATGACCGCATACAGCACCCACGTGGTGTGGGGGCTCCGCGCCATTTTGTGGAACCCCCGGCCCAGGTCCGTCAAGGCGACGGCGGCTGCCACGCTGACGCCCACCAAGACCAGCCAGATCGCGGCGCAGGCACCGATCATGACGCGGTCGATGATGTCAGGATTGACCACCGGATCCGGCCCGCGCCGGTACGCGGAATATCTGCCGACCATTCAGCAGCTCGTCTGCGGTGAGTCGTTGGTGTTGGCGGACAATACCGTCCCATCGCTAGTGATGATCGAACAGTTCAGTTTGCTGACGTGGAACAGACTGGAGGCCTCCAGCGAACCGACATCGGATTGCGAGATCGGCGTGACCGTCATCGACCACGGGATATAGACGTTGTGCTGGGTCCGGCGCCGGCCGGAGGAGTCGACGTAGGTGACCGAGATGATGTCGCCCGGAGCCTTGCTGCCGGTCACCGAATAGGTGACCTGTCGCGGACCGGTCAGGGTCGTGGTCGGCGCCGGAGGCGGGGCCGCCGCGCTCGGGCTGGGTGCCGCAGGCGGCGGCGCAGTGGCCGAAGGTGACGGCGGCGGCGCAGTGGCCGAAGGTGGCGGTGGTGGCGGCGGCTCGGACGACGATGGCGGCGGCGGCGGTGGCGGCTCCGACGACGACGGCGGCGGTGGCGGCGGCTCGGAGGACGACGGCGGCGGCTTGGTGGTGGTGATCTCGTCCTGCACCGGCGATGTCGACGACGAAGTGGTGGTATCGGGGTTGGCGAGTTGGCGGGAATCGGAATGCGTCACGAGCAGTGACACCGACGTGACCAGCGCGATCGCGGCCACGATCGCCGCGACGCCGACCACCCAGGGCCAGCGCGGAGCGGAGTCCTCGTCACGGTCGAAGGCGTCGTAACTGTCGTAGTCGTAGAGCGCCAGATCGGCCGGGATGTACGGGCCGCTGAGGAATTGCTCGGACTCCGGCGCCGAGTACGCCCGGGAGTGGGTGTCGGTTTCTGCGGGGTCTGCTGGAACGTCCACGGCATCAAGCGAATCCGGCCCGTCACCGTGGTCTGGGTCTGACAGTTCGTAGTCGAGTGCGTCGCCACCGGAGTCCAGATCGGTGGGCTCACCGGCACGGTCGGATTCGTCAGGTTCCCATCCCGGCGGATACGGCCCGCTCATGTCTGCCTACCCTGTCCAACTACCCGACCGGCGCGCGTGACTGGGCGACTGGATCCGCGCACACGCGCTCGGTGATTTCTCATGGTGCCTCGGAAACCCTACCCAACCGGTTGGGACACAGCCGCCGCGGCAAACTGGCACCGATCAACTGATGCCCTGATTGTGACCTTCTGGGCAGCGCTCAGTGCTTTTCGGGACCAACGTAGTACTCGAAGACCAGTCCGGCTACCGAGGCGAGGATGAACACCACGCCCGCGACGATCAGCCAGGGCAACCACAAGGCCATTCCGGTGGCCGTGACGGACCCGGACAGCGCGATCATGATCGGCCACCAGCTGTGCGGGCTGAAGAAACCCAATTCCCCTGCCCCGTCGCTGATCTCGGCGCCCTCGTAGTCCTCGGGCCGGGTGTCCAGACGACGCGCGACGAACCGGAAGAAGGTGGCGACGATCAACGCCAGCCCGCCCGTCAGCGCCAACGCGGTCGTACCGGCCCACTCCACACCGCCGACGGCGAAGATGGCGGTCAGCACTCCGTAGAGGATCGTCACCACCACGAAGAACGCGGCGACGAACTCGAACAGCCTGGCTTCGATGTGCATGAGTTGTCCTAACCTCTTGGGCTCGGGGCCAATTCGCCGCGGCGGGTGTCGAACGGACGGGTCTTGATCGCCAGCGGCGGCTGGTTGATCGCCTGCAGAGCCTCGGCGTTGGTCTTACCGGCGATGCGCTGCTGCAGGAAGGCCACGAAGTCGTTGGGCTCGACCACGCGGATCTCGAAGTTCATCATCGCGTGGTAGGTGCCGCACATCTCCGCGCAGTGACCGACGAACGCGCCGGTCCGGACGATCTCGTCGACCTGGAACCGGTTGACGCTGTTGTTCGCGACCGGGTTGGGCATCACGTCGCGCTTGAACAGGAACTCCGGCACCCACCAGGCGTGGATCACATCGGCCGAAGCCTGTTGGAATTCGATGCGCTTGTGGGCCGGCAGCACCAGGACCGGGATCTCGGTGCTGGTCCCCAGGATCTCGACCTTGTCGAAGTTCAGATAGGTGCGGTCCTCGGTGTTGAGTCCGTGGACCGGTCCGACGAGCTCCTCACCGTGCCTGTCCTTACCCTCCGGTTTGGACGTCATCGCCCGCTTCTTCGCCTCGTCGAGACCGTCGTACTTGAAGGTCTTGTCCTTGAAGTTGACGCTCTGGTAGCCGAACTTCCAGTTCCACTGGAAACCGGTGATGTCGATCACGACCTCGGGGTCGTCGGCCAGGTGGGTCATCTTCTCCTGCACCACAACCGTGAAGTAGAACAGCACCGAGATGATCAGGAACGGCGTGACGGTGAGCACCAGCTCCAACGGCATGTTGTAGCCGAACTGCCGAGGTAGCTCGGTGTCGGTCTTCTTGTGCCGGTGGAAGGCCGAAGCCCAGAAGATCAGGCCCCACACGATGATCCCGACGACGAAAGAAGCGATCACCGCGCCGATCCACAGTTGCCTGTTGGCGTGGGCCTGGGGGGTGATGCCCTCGGGCCAGCCGAGCGCCAGCGCGTCCTGCCAGGTGCAGCCACTGAGGGTGAACGCCAGCAGACCCAGAGTCGCGACCAGCAACACCGGACGCAGACGGCGGGCCAAACCGCCAGCGCGTCCAGAACTGCACTGCGACAGGCTTTGCGAACGGTCGAGCCCGCGACGTGTCACGTTGGCGCCTCCTGTATCACAAGCTGGGCCGACCGGCCTGTCAGCCGACTCGGCTCACTCGGATGTCGAATACTACGCAGCGTAGACCACGCCCACCCGGCAGGCGACTGCCTGGTCACCCCGACCCGCCGGACGGGGCCCGGGCAGCGGCATCGCGCAGGTATCGGCCGCGTGCGGCATACTGGGGCGCCGTGTGTGGACTGCTGGCCTTCGTCGCCGCTCCGGCCGGTCAACCAGGCGCTACGGGTGCGGCTGACCCGGCGCACATCGACCGGGCCGACGACGCGATCGGCGGCGCATCGCACCTGATGCGGCACCGCGGTCCGGACGAATCCGGCACCTGGGCGGACCCGGACGCCGACGGTTCGGTGATCTTCGGGTTCAACCGGCTGTCCATCATCGACATCGCCCATTCCCATCAGCCACTGCGCTGGGGGCCGCCGGACGCGCCGGGTCGCTACGTGCTGGTCTTCAACGGCGAGATCTACAACTACCTGGAACTGCGTGAGGAACTGCGCGCGGAACACGGCGACGTATTCACCACCGACGGCGACGGGGAGGCGATCGTCGCCGGATTCCACTTCTGGGGCGCCGAGGTGCTCACCCGCCTGCGCGGCATGTTCGCGTTCGCCCTGTGGGACACCGTCACCCGGGAGCTGTTCTGCGCCCGCGACCCGTTCGGCATCAAACCGCTGTTCATGGCGACCGGCACCGGCGGCACCGCGGTGGCCAGCGAGAAGAAGTGCTTACTGGACCTGGCGGAATTGGTCGGCTTCGACGCTGCGGGTTCTGGGATCGACGAGCGCGCGGTGCAGCACTACACCGTGCTGCAGTACGTGCCGGAGCCCGAGACGCTGCACCGTGGGGTGCGCCGGCTCGAATCGGGTTGCTATGCCGTCATCCGCCCCGGCGCCGAACCGGACGTCACCCGCTACTTCGCGCCGCGCTTCGGGGCGGTGCCGATCACGTCGGACACCGAGCAGGCCCGCTACGACGAGATCACCGCGGTGCTCGAGGATTCGGTGGCCAAGCACATGCGCGCCGACGTCACGGTCGGGTCGTTCCTGTCCGGCGGCATCGACTCCACGGCAATCGCGGCGCTGGCGATCCGGCACAACCCGCGGCTGATCACCTTCACCACCGGTTTCGAGCGCGAGGGCTTCTCCGAACTCGACGTGGCGGTGGCTTCGGCGGAGGCGATCGGCGCGCGGCACATCGCCAAGGTGGTCAGCGCCGAGGAGTTCGTCGGTGCGTTGCCCGAAATCGTCTGGTACCTCGACGAGCCGGTCGCCGACCCGGCGTTGGTCCCGCTGTTCTTCGTCGCCCGCGAGGCCCGCAAACACGTCAAGGTGGTGTTGTCCGGGGAGGGCGCCGACGAGCTGTTCGGTGGTTACACGATCTATCGGGAACCGTTGTCGCTCAAGCCTTTCGACTATCTGCCCCGGCCGCTGCGTAGGTCCATGGGCCGGGTGTCCAAGCCGCTGCCGGAAGGCATGCGCGGCAAGAGCCTGTTGCACCGTGGCTCGTTGACCCTCGAAGAGCGCTACTACGGCAACGCCCGCAGCTTCTCCGACGCGCAGTTGCGCGACGTGCTGCCCGGATTTCGGGCGGAGTGGACCCACACCGACGTCACCGCCCCGATCTATGCCGAGTCGGTCGGCTGGGATCCGGTGGCCCGGATGCAGCACCTCGACCTGTTCACCTGGCTGCGCGGCGACATCCTGGTCAAGGCCGACAAGATGACGATGGCCAACTCGCTGGAGTTGCGGGTGCCGTTCCTGGATCCCGAGGTGTTCGCCGTCGCGTCGCGGCTGCCCTATCAGGCCAAGATCACCCGCACCACCACCAAGTACGCGTTGCGGCGCGCGCTGGATCCGATCGTGCCCGCGCACGTGCTGCACCGGCCCAAATTGGGCTTTCCGGTGCCCATCCGGCACTGGCTGCGCGCCGGTGAACTGCTGGAATGGGCCTACGAGATGGTCGAGTCGTCGCAGGCCGGCCACCTGATCGACGTCGCCGCGGTGCGTCGCATGCTCGACGAGCACCGTCTCGGCGCCGCCGACCACAGCCGACGACTGTGGACGCTGCTGATCTTCATGCTGTGGCACGCGATCTTCGTCGAGCACAGCGTGGTGCCCCAGATCAGCGAACCGGTCTACCCGGTCGAGCTCTGAGCGCGAACAGACACAAAAGCACCCATTTTCGGCGAGAAATGGGCGCTTTTGCGTCTCCTCGCGGGGTAACGACTCAGGCGAGCACCGCGGCGATCTCGGAGGCCGCCTCGTCGCCGAAAGCGCTGGTCAGCCTCGCGGCCGCGATCGACCGGTCCCACTCCCAGTTCTGGGTTCCGGTCGATTCCAGTACCAGCACCGCGACCAGCGAACCGAGCTGCGCCGACCGTTCCAGGCTCAGTCCCGCACTGCGGCCGGTCAGGAACCCGGCGCGGAAGGCGTCGCCGACGCCGGTGGGGTCGGTGCGGCTGGTCTCGGGCACCACCCCGACGTGCAGCGACGTGCCGTCGCGTTCGACGATGTCGACACCCTTGGCGCCCAGCGTCGTCACCCGCAGATCGACCTGCGCCATCACGTCGGCCTCCGACCAACCGGTCTTGGACAGCAGCAGATCCCATTCGTAGTCGTTGGTGAACAGGATCGCTGCACCGTCGATGAGCTGCTTGATCTCCTCGCCCGAGAGCCGGGCCAGCTGCTGCGACGGGTCCGCGGCGAACGCCAGCCCCAGCTTGCGGCACTCGTCGGTGTGCACGACCATCGCCGCCGGGTCGTTGGCGCCGATGATCACCAACTCGGGGGTGCCGATGCTCTGCACCACCTCGGCCAGCTTGATGTCGCGGGCCTCCGACATCGCTCCGGGGTAGAACGACGCGATCTGGGCCATCTCGGTGTCGGTGGTGCAGACGAACCGCGCGGTGTGGGCGGTGTTGGAGATGAGCACGTTGTCGCAGTTCACGCCGTGCGACTGCAGCCAGTCCCGGTAGTCGGCGAAGTCGTTGCCGGCCGCACCGACCAGCGCGGCGCTGCCCCCGAGCACGCCGATGGCGAAGGCGATGTTTCCGGCCACTCCCCCGCGATGCACCACCAGGTCGTCGACCAGGAAGCTCAGCGACACCTTGCTCAGGTGTTCTGGCAGCAACTGCTCGGAAAACCGACCGGGAAACCGCATCAAATGGTCGGTGGCAATGGAACCGGTTACCGCGATGGTCACTAAATCTCCGCCCTTCGTTTCTAAGGTCGTCTAGCCTCTCATGAACGCCGGCCGGACAACCAACGCTGCTGCCCGCAGCCGTTGCGCTAGCCTGCCTAGAGAACTCACCCGGTTGCCGGACTCCGGACTCGGACGGCAACCCGCTCATTCCTCTCACCCCACAGCGTAGGAGAACAACGATGGCCGGTCCGCACCCGCCGAACCTCCCGGTCGGCGACCAAGGACCTCAGCAGAGCCAGCCGTACCCCGAGACCGGCCCCAACCAGCCTGAAACCCTCGACTTCCCGCCCGACGGGGGCGGACCGGCGCCTTATCATCCCGGGCCGCCGGCACCGGTCCCCTACCCGGAACGACGGCGTCGCCGGCTACTGCTGGGCATCCTGCTGACGATCGCACTGATAGCGGGCCTGACCACGGCCATCGTCTACGGGGTCCGCACCAACGGGTCCAACACCAGGACCACGTTCTCCGAGGCGTCCGCCAAGTCGGTCATCCAGACCTACCTCAACGCCCTGGCGCACAAAGACACCGACGTCATCGTCCGCAACGCGATGTGCGGCATCTACGACGCGGTCAAGGACAAGCGCTCCGACCAGGCGCTGGCCAAGCTCAGCAGCGACGCGTTCCGCAAGCAGTTCGCCGAGGTGGAAGTCACCTCGATCGACAAGATCGTCTACCTGTCGCAGTACCAGGCTCAGGCGTTGTTCAGCATGAACGCGACACCCAGCACCGGAGGACCGGCGCGCAAAGAGGTGCAAGGCATCGCGCAGCTGCTCTTCCAGCGCGGTCAGATCCTGGTGTGCTCCTACGTGCTGCGCACCGGAGGGCAGTACTAGCTCAGTTGAACGAGTCGCCGCACGCGCACGAACCCGTGGCGTTCGGGTTGTCGATGGTGAAACCCTGCTTCTCGATGGTGTCGACGAAGTCGATCGAGGCGCCCTGCACATAGGGCGCGCTCATCCGGTCCACCGTCAGGGTCACCCCGCCGAACTCAACGGTCAGGTCGCCATCCAGCGTCCGGTCGTCGAAGAACAGGTTGTAACGAAGGCCCGCACACCCGCCCGGCTGCACCGCGATACGCAGCGCCAGGTCGTCGCGTCCCTCCTGATCCAGCAGGGATTTCGCCTTGGCGGCGGCGGCGTCCGTCAGGATCACCCCGTGGGCCGTGGCGGTCGGCTCGTTCTGCACCGTCATTGCTTCTCCTACATGCCTGATATGTCGGGTGGATTCCGCCCGGCTCTCCCGCTCGATGTCCGGGGGACTGTTCGGGTGAAAACCCACTGGTTCAACGGTACCCCGGCGGGCCGCTATTCCCGAGTCGCGCGGCCACCTCGGACGCCAATCCCATCAGTTGATTCGCCGCGTCGGCCAGTGCCAACCGCACCGAACCTGCGTATTCGGACATCGCCAGGGCCGACATGATGCCCGACACGCGGGTGGTGGCCTTGTCCACCGACACCTGCCCGGCCAGCACGATCACCGGTATGCCCAGCGGGCGGGCGGCGGCCGCGATCTCCCCGACGACCTTGCCGTGCAGGGACTGCTCGTCGAAATGCCCCTCGCCGGTGACGATCATGTCGGCGTCTTCGAGGTCGTCGGCGAAATGGGTGAGTTCGGCCACAATGGCCGCCCCGGACTCGCAGCGACCGCCCAGCGCGAGCAGTCCGGCCCCGATACCGCCGGCGGCACCCGCGCCGGGCTCCGCGCTCACGTCGCGTCCGGCGACGGTGTCCAATACCAGCGCCCAGGCCTCCAGCCGTACCTCCAACCTGGCGACGGTCGCCGTGTCGGCCCCCTTCTGGGGGGCGAACACGCGGGCCGCACCCCACGGGCCCAGCAGCGGGTATTCGACGTCCGACGCGGCGATCAGCTCGACACCGGCCAACCGTTTGCGCGCCAGGTCCAGCCCGCCGAGTTCGTCGACCATGCCCTGGCCGCCGTCGGTGCAGGCACTGCCGCCCAAACCGACCACGATCCGCCGGGCGCCGGACTGCAGCGCGGCGGCGATCAGTTGGCCGACGCCCTTGCTGTGGGCGGTCATCGCGGTCTCCGGCGTGGGGGGACCGTCCAGTAGAGCCAGCCCGCAAGCCTGCGCGCATTCCAGATAGGCGGTCGCCGAGCGTTCCTCGAACACCCAGTCGGCGACGACGTCGGTGTCCAACGGGCCACACACCCGCAGTCGACGCAGTCCGCCCATCCGGCTGGTCAATACTTCGACAAAGCCCGGCCCCCCGTCGGATTGCGGGGCGACGATGAACGAGTCGCCCGGACGTGAGCGTGTCCAGCCGGTGGCGATGGCGGCGGCCGCTTCCACCGCGGACAGACTGTCCCCGTAGCAATCGGGGGCCACCAACACCCGCATGGCGGGCAGCTGGAGGCGGCCGGGCCCGAAGTCACCGGCAGCATCATCCGACGCCTGCGAGCCGTTCATTACTGGCAGCGTAGGTCTAACCCGCCCGCCGCCGCAGGCATAACAGGCGCATTCAGCGGGCCGGGCGCGGCGAAGTAACCTGGCGGTCGTGAAGTTGTTGGGCCGCAATAGAGGCTCCGGAAAAAGCGGGGCCGAAGGTGAGGACACGCCGGACTCGACCGAGCAGGAAGCCGGTTCGGCCCAGGCGCCGTCTCGCGCGTCACGCACCACCGGCCCCAAGGGACGGCCGACGCCCAAGCGCGACGAGGCTCGGCGGCAGGGCCGCAAGGGTCCGGTCGCGCCCGCGCCGATGACCGCCGCCGAGGCGCGCGCGCGGCGCAAGTCGCTGGCCGGCCCGAAACTCAGCCGCGAGGAGCGCCGCGCCGAACGGGACGCCCGCCGAGCCCGGATGACCGAGCGTCAGGAACGCATGAAGGCCGGTGAGGAGGCCTACCTGCTGCCGCGCGACCAGGGGCCGGTCCGCCGCTACGTCCGCGACGTGGTGGACGCCCGACGCAACGTGCTCGGCCTGTTCATGCCGTCGGCGCTGTTCCTGTTGGCCGTCATGTTCGCCGTGCCGCAGTTGCAGTACTACATGTCGCCGGCGATGTTGCTGCTGATGGCGTTGATGATGATCGACGGGATCGTGTTGGGCCGCAAGGTCGGCAAGCTGGTCGACGCGAAATTCCCGGACAACACCGAAAGCCATTGGAAGCTCGGTATTTACGCGGCCGGGCGGGCCTCGCAGATGCGGCGCATGCGGATGCCCCGGCCCCAGGTCGAGCGCGGCAGCCGCCCGAAAGCCGACTGACTCCCGGTGCGCACGCTGGTACTCGGCGGCATCAGATCGGGCAAGTCCCGGTGGGCGGAGGAAGCCATCGCCGAAGCACTGGCACCTGGCGAGGCGGTCCGCTATCTGGCGGCGGGTCCGGTCGACGGGTCCGATCCGGAGTGGTCGCGGCGCGTCGCCGACCACCGCGATCGTCGCCCCGCTCATTGGACGACGGTGGAAACCGGCGATCTGGCCGGCGCGTTGCGTCAGTCCCCCACTACTCCGACTCTGGTCGACGACCTGGGTACCTGGTTGACCAGCACCCTGGACCGCCACGGCTGGGACGGCGGATCGGTGAACGCGCCACTCGACGAGTTGCTGTGCGCGGTCGGCACGTTCGCCTCGACACTGGTGCTGGTGAGCCCGGAGGTGGGGTTGACGGTGGTCCCGGCCAGCGCGTCCGGCCGCCGGTTCGCCGACGAGCTGGGCACCCTCAACCAGCGCACCGCGGCGCTGTGTGAGCGGGTGGTGCTGGTGGTGGCCGGACAGGCGCTGACGGTCAAGGCGCCGGTGTGATCGGGTTCGCGCCGGTGTCACCGCCCGACCCGGGCGCCGCGGCGGCCGCCCGCGTCCGCCAGGACACCCTGACCAAGCCGCGGGGCGCGCTGGGACGGTTGGAGGAGCTCTCGGTCTGGGTGGCGTCCTGCCAAGGCGCCTGTCCGCCAAGGCAATTCGAGCGGGCCCGGGTGGTGGTGTTCGCCGGGGATCACGGCGTGGCGCGGTCGGGGGTCTCGGCCTATCCGCCGGAGGTGACCGCCCAGATGGTCTCCAACATCGAAGCCGGCGGGGCCGCCATCAACGCGCTGGCGCAGGTCGCCGGCGCGACCGTGCGGATCGTCGATATGGCGGTGGACTGCGACGACGTGCTGGGCCTGACGAATCAGGTCAGCGACAAGGTGCGCCGCGGCAGCGGCGACATCGCCGTCGAGGACGCCCTGACCCAGCAGGAGGTCGACCGGGCGATCGCGTCCGGTCAGCAGATCGCCGACGACGAGGTGGACGCCGGCGCCGATCTGCTGATCGCGGGCGACATGGGCATCGGCAACACCACCCCGGCCGCGGTGCTGGTGGCGGCGCTGACCAACACCGAGCCGGTCGCGGTGGTGGGCACCGGCACCGGTATCGACGACGCCGCCTGGTCCCGCAAGACCGCGGCCGTGCGCGACGCCCTGTTCCGGGCCCGCTCCGAGGATCCGGTCGGATTGTTGCGCCGTTGCGGCGGTGCGGATTTCGCGGCGATGGCCGGCTTCTGCGCGCAGGCCGCGATCCGGCGCACGCCGGTGCTGCTGGACGGCATGGCGGTGACGGCCGCGGCGCTGGTGGCCGAGCGGTTGGCGCCCGGCGCCCGGCAATGGTGGCAGGCCGGGCACCGGTCCACCGAACCGGGTCACACGCTGGCCCTGACGGCGCTGGAACTGGAGCCGATCCTCGACCTGCGCATGCGGCTGGGTGAGGGTACCGGCGCCGCGGTGGCGTTGACGGTGCTGCGGGCCGCGGTGGCGGCGCTGTCCTCGATGGCGACGTTCACCGACGCGGGAGTCACCGGACCTACATCGTGATCCGTTCGGTGGCAACGGCTTTCGCGTTCGGAACGGTGCTGCCGGTCCCGGGGTCACAGGCCGCGGCAATGGGTCGCGGGGCGATGACGGCGCTACCGGTGGTCGGTGTGGCGCTGGGCGGATTGGCGGCGGCGGTGGCCTGGGCCGGGGCCGCTGCGTTCGGTTCGGCCAGCCCGTTGTCCGGGTGGCTCGCCGTCGGGGTCCTGCTGTTGGCGACGCGGGGCCTGCACGTCGACGGTGTCGCCGACACGGCTGACGGGCTGGGTTGCTACGGCGAGCCGCAGCGTGCGCTCGCGGTGATGCGCGACGGGTCGACGGGGCCGTTCGGGGTGGCGGCGGTGGTCATGGTCATGGGGTTGCAGGGCTTTGCTTTATGCGCGCTGGGCGCGGGAGCGATTGTCCTGGCCGTCTTCGCCGGTCGATGCACCGCGGTGTTGGCGTGCCGGCGCTCGGTGCCCGCGGCCGAGGGCAGCGCGTTGGGTGTGCAGGTCGCGGGCACCCAGCCGGTCTGGGTGGTGCTGGATTGGCTGCTGGTTCTGCTGATCGCCGCGGTCCCGGTGGGGGCGCGGCCCTGGCAGGGGCCGGTGGCGGTGCTGCTGGCGGTCGGGTGCGGGGCGTTGTTCGTCGCGCATTGCGTGCGGCGGTTCGGCGGCATCACCGGTGACGTGCTGGGCGCCGCTATCGAAGTGACCACGACGGTCACCGCGGTGACGCTGGTCGCCTTCTGAGCGCGAGCAGACGCAGAATCGCACGCGGGAGACCCGCGGAATGCGATTCTGCGTCTGCTCGCCCCTAATCGAGCCGCGCCATCCAGCCGTGGGTGTCGGCGAAGGTGCCCCGCTGGATCCCCGTCAACGTGTCGCGCAGGGCCATCGTGACCTCGCCCGGCGTGCCGTCGGCGATGGTGAACTCGTCCTCGCCGTACTTGACCTGCGCCACCGGGGTGATGACGGCGGCGGTGCCGCACGCGAACACCTCGGTGATCTCACCGGACGCTGCCTTCTTCTCCCATTCGTCGACGTCGATCTTGCGTTCCTCGACCGCGAAACCGGCGTCAAGAGCCAACTGCAGCAACGAGTCTCGCGTGATGCCGGGCAGCAGCGAACCCGACAGTTCGGGGGTGACCAGTCGCGCCGAGCCGCCCTTGCCGAGCACGAAGAACAGGTTCATCCCGCCCATCTCCTCGACGTAGCGGCGTTCCACGCCGTCCAGCCACACCACCTGGTCGCAGCCGTGTTCGGCGGCCTCGGCCTGCGCCAGCAACGAGGCGGCGTAGTTGCCGCCGAACTTGGCCGCACCTGTACCGCCCGGGCTGGCCCGCACGTACTCCGTGGAAATCCAGACGGTGACCGGGCTGATGCCGCCCTTGAAGTAGGCGCCGGCGGGTGAAGCGATCAGCAGATAGCGGTACTCCTTGGCCGGGCGCACCCCGAGGCCGGGCTCGGTCGCGATGATGAACGGCCGCAGGTACAGCGCCTCTTCGCCGCCGGCCTTGGGCACCCAGTCGTTGTCGACCGCGATGAGCTGGCACAGCGATTCGATGAAGAACTGTTCGGGCAGTTCCGGGATCGCCAGCCGCCGCGCCGACGAGCGCAACCGGGCGGCGTTGGCGTCGGGCCGGAAGGAGACCACGGAGCCGTCGGTCCAGCGGTAGGCCTTGAGTCCTTCGAACACTTCCTGCGCGTAGTGCAGCACGATCGCCGACGGATCCAGCTCGATCGGGCCGTAGCCGAGCACGCGGGCGTTGTGCCAGCCCCGACCCTCGACGTAGTCGATCGAAACCATGTGGTCGGTGTGGTACCGGCCGAAACCGGGGTCGGCCAGGATCGCCGCCCGCTCGGTCTCGGTGGCCGGGTTGGCCGCGCGCGCAACCGTGAACTCGAGGGGGGCGGCGGTCATGGGGCCGATTGTATAACCGTGCGCCAACGCATTTTCGGCACGCGAATCGCCCCGGCTACCGCGTTTTCAGCTCGACGAACGGTGGCCGCACCACCTCGCAGTCGACCGCTCGGCCGCGGACGTCGACGGTGACCTGGCCGCCGTCCTGCACCCCGGCGTCGGTGTCGATCAGCGCCAGCGCGATGCCGCGCTGCAAGGTCGGCGAGAACGTTCCCGACGTGGTGGTCCCGATCGTCGACCCGCCGTCGAGCACGTTGAGCCCGGGGCGCAGCACGCCGCGGCCGAGCATCTTCAGCCCGCGTAGCAGCCGTCGCGGACCTGCCTGCTTCTCGGCCAGCATCGCGTCGCGGCCGAAGAAGGCGTCCTTCTTCCAGCCGATCGCCCACCCGCACCGCGCCTGCAGCGGCGAGATGTCGGGCGACAGCTCGTGTCCGTGCAGCGGATAGCCCATCTCGGTACGCAGCGTGTCGCGGGCGCCCAGACCCGCCGGCTGGCCACCGGCGTCGGAGACCGCGGCCACCAGGGCGTCGAACACGACCCCCGCGGACTCCCACGGCGGCAGCAGTTCGTAGCCGTGTTCGCCGGTGTATCCGGTGCGGCAAACCCGTACCGGCACACCGGAATACGACGAGTCCGCGTAGCCCATGTAGTCCATGTCGGTCGGCAAACCGAGCGCAGCCAGCACGTCCGAGGACTTCGGTCCCTGCACGGCGAGCACCGCGTAGTCGCGATGCAGGTTGGTGATCGTCAGCTCCGCGGGCGCGGCGGCCTGCAGCGCGTCGACGACGGCGGCGGTGTTCGCGGCGTTGGGTACCAGGAAGATCTCGTCGTCGTCGACGTAATAGGCGATCAGGTCGTCGATGACGCCGCCGGATTCGTTGCAGCACAACGTGTATTGCGCCTTGCCCGGACCGACCCGGGTCAGGTCGTTGGTCAGCGCGGAGTTGACGAACCGCGCCGCGCCGGGACCGCGCACCAGCGCCTTCCCGAGATGGCTGACGTCGAACAAGCCGACCGCGGCACGGGTCGCGTTGTGTTCGCCGACGGTCCCGGCATACGAGACCGGCATCGACCAGCCCCCGAACTCGGCGAAGGTGGCGCCCAGTTCACGATGCCGTTCTTCCAGAGGGCCTTGCTGCAGTTCCCGCGCCTCGCTCACGCTGTCTCACCCTAATGTCTGCCGCTGGTGGCAAACTTGGGCAGGTGTTCGACTGGGATGGCCTGGAAGCCGCCGGAATCGCGAACGCACGCGAGCGCGCCGACCTGATCAAGTATCTGGACGAGCTTGGTTTCACTGTCGAGGAGATGGCCGAAGCTGAGCGGCGCGGGCGCCTGTTCGGGCTGGCCGGGGACGTCCTGGGCTGGTCGGGACGCCCGATCTACACCGTGGCGGCCGCCGCCGAGCAGCTCGGTTTGTCGGCCGGCGAGGTGGCGCATGCCTGGGGGTTGCTGGGGCTGACCATCGCCGGTTCCGACGTGCCCGCCCTGAGCCAAGCCGACGTCGAGGCGCTCCAGACGTGGGTCGCGCTCAAGGGTGTGGTGGGCGAGGACGGCGCGTTCGGGCTGCTGCGGGTGCTGGGCGCCGCGATGGCCCGGCTCGCCGAAGCCGAGTCGACGATGATCCGCCTCGGTGCCCCCGACATCCAGATGACCCACACCCACGACGAGTTCGCCACCGCCCAGGCCTACCGCGCGATCGCCGAGTTCGTGCCGCGGATCGGGGCATTGATCGACATCGTGCACCGTCATCACCTGACCAGTGCTCGCACCCACTTCGAGGGCGTCATCCGTGACACATCGTCAAGCGTGGTGTGCGGCATCGGTTTTGCCGATCTCTCCGGGTTCACCGCGCTCACCCAGGCGCTGACCCCCGCGCAGTTGTCGGAACTGCTCAACGAGTTCGCCGCAGCGGTGTCGGACGTGGTGCACGCCGACGGCGGCCGGGTGGTCAAGTTCATCGGTGACGAAGTGATGTGGGTGTGCGGGTCACCCGAACAGCTCGCCACGGCGGCGCTCGATCTCGTCGGCCATCCCAAGGCACGCGAGGAAGGACTGCAGGTGCGAGCCGGGCTGGCGCACGGCACGGTGCTGGCCATCAACGGCGATTACTTCGGCAACCCGGTGAACCTCGCCGCGCGACTCGTCTCGGCGGCAGCACCGGGACAGATCCTGGTCGATTCGGCGCTGCACGGCGCATTGCCGAAGTGGCGCAGCGCCCCCGTCGGACCCTTGACGCTCAAGGGTTTCGACGCTCCGGTGCCGGCCTACGAACTGCTCGACAACCCGGCGGAGAAGCCAACCTAGGCCGCAGTGACTAGGGTGGTTGCCCGTGGCTACCACCGGTTACCAACCCCCGTCCGTCACCGTCGCGACCGCGCTGCCCAAACGCGGGGTCGGGTCCGCGGTGTTACTGGTCCCGGTCGTCTCGTCCGGTGACGACGAGCAGACCGGCGCTCAGGTAGCTGCGGCCGAGACGTTGCTGCCGGCCGAGGCGGTCACCGAGATCGAGGCGGGCCTGCAGGCGCTGGGCGCCACCGGGGGCACCGAGCAGACCCACCGGCTGGTGGTGTCGTCGTTGCCGGTGGCCAGCGTGCTGACCGTCGGCCTGGGCAAGGCCCGCACCGAATGGCCGGCCGACGTGGTGCGCCGCGCGGCCGGTGTGGCCGCGCGTTCGCTGGGCAAAGCCGAGGCGGTGATCACGACGCTGGGTGAGCTGCCCGGTCATGACGTGACGTCGGCGGTGGTCGAGGGTTTGATCCTGGGGGGTTACCGGTTCAGCGCTTTCCGCAGCGCCAAGACGGCGCCGAAAGACCCTGGGCTGCGCAGGATCACCGTGCTGTCTACCGCGAAGGACGCCAAACGGCAAAGCGCGCACGGTGCGGCAGTGGCGGCCGCCGTGGCCACCGCGCGCGACTTCGTCAACACTCCGCCCAGCCATCTGTTTCCTGCCGAATTCGCCAGACGCGCCAAAGAACTCGGCGAATCGGCCGGCCTCGAGGTGGAGATCCTCGACGACAAGCAGCTGAAGAAGGCCGGGTACGGCGGGCTGATCGGTGTCGGTCAGGGTTCCTCGCGCCTGCCGCGGTTGGTGCGGCTGACCCATCGCGGCTCGCGCCTGGCCAAGAACGCCAGACAGGCCAAGAAGGTCGCGCTGGTCGGTAAGGGCGTCACGTTCGACACCGGCGGCATCTCCATCAAGCCGGCCGCTTCGATGCACCACATGACCTCGGACATGGGCGGAGCGGCCGCGGTGATCGCCACCGTGATTCTGGCCGCGCAGCGGGAGCTCCCGATCGACGTCATCGCGACCGTCCCGATGGCCGAGAACATGCCGTCGGCGACCGCGCAGCGGCCCGGGGATGTGCTGACCCAGTACGGGGGCATCACCGTCGAGGTGCAGAACACCGACGCCGAGGGCCGGCTCATCCTGGCCGACGCGATCGTGCGGGCGTGTGAGGACAACCCGGATTATCTGATCGAGACGTCCACGCTGACCGGTGCGCAGACGGTAGCGCTGGGAGCGCGCATTCCCGGGGTGATGGGCAGCGACGACTTCCGGGACCGGGTTGCCGAGATCTCGCAGCGCGTCGGCGAGAACGGCTGGCCGATGCCGCTGCCCGACGAACTCAAGGACGATTTGAAGTCCAACGTGGCCGACCTGTCCAACATCAGCGGGCAGCGGTTCGCCGGGATGCTGGTGGCGGGGGTGTTCCTGCGGGAATTCGTCGCCGACTCGGTGCAATGGGCACACATCGACGTCGCCGGCCCGGCCTACAACACCGGCAGCGCCTGGGGTTACTCACCCAAGGGCGGCACCGGCGTCCCGACCCGCACCATGTTCGCGGTGCTGGAAGACATCTGCGAAAAGGGCTGACGGACGCCTGTCCCCGCTCTCTACGCGCCGAGCGTCAAGCTGGCGTGGCGCTCGACGGCGAATGCCGCGCCAGCGTGACGCTCGGCGACGGCTGCGCGCTCACGCGTCACTTCGTCAGCAGCGAGATCACCGCACGGCTCAGCTTCCGCCGCGGCCAGCCGGTCACCCCGTCGGCGGCCAGCGCGGCCTTGGCCGCGTTGCGCCCGCAGGCGCCGTTGACCGAACCGCCCGGCGATGCCGACGCGCTGCCGAGGTACAGCCGCTCGATCGGCGTCTCGGCCCGGCCCATTCCCGGCGCGGGACGGAAGATCAGCATCTGCTGCAACTGCGAGGTCCCGCCGTTGACCGCGCCGCGATACAGGTTCGCGTCACTGGCTTCCAGATCCGAGGGTCGCTGCAGGTGGCGGTGGATCACCCCGGCGCAGAATCCCGGCGCATGTTCCTCGATGACCTGATCCATCGACTCGGCCAGCCGCTCCGCCGACTCATCGTCGTAGATATCCCGCGGCAAATGCGTGTACGCCCAGACACTTTCGGTGCCCTCCGGTGATCTCGTCGGATCCGCCGTCGTGGTCTGACCGAGCAGCATGAACGGACGCTCGGGCACTACCCGCGTGTTCAGGTCCGCCATCCAGCGCACCAACCCGTCGCCGTCGGCGCCCAGATGGACCGTGCCGACGCTGCGCAATTGCTCCGCACGCCAGGGCACGCGGCGGTCCAACGCATAGTTGACCTTGACCACCGGCGGATCCCACTCGAAGTGCTCGAGGTCCTGTAACAGGCTGTCCGGCAACGTGTCCGGCGGCAGCATCTGGCAGAACAGTTGCGGCGCAGTCACATCGGCCACCACCGCGCGCCGCGCCCGAACCGTGCGGCCGGACGCTGTCGTCACTCCGACCGCCCGGCCGCCCTGCACCTGGATGCGGGCGACGTTCTGGTTGCACTCGACGCGTGCGCCCGCCGACGATGCGCGCTTGACCAGCGCTGCCGTCAGTTGCCCCGAGCCGCCAACGGGCACCGGCCAGCCGACGTCCTGACCAAGCATCGTCATCAGGAAGCCCATGACGCCGCTGCCCGGGGCGTCGGGCGGGATGTCGGCGTGCATTGCATTGCCCAGCAGCATGATTCGCGGCGCCTCGCCGTCGAACATCCGCTGGGCCATCGAATTAGCCGGCTGGACAAGAAGATTGGCGAGGCGTATCGCTTCGGAAGTGCCGAGCTTGCGCAGCAACTGCAGCAGAGCGCCAGTCGGTGGAAACGGTGAGAGCATCGCATTGAGCAGTGGGTCTTTGACCTTGTCCCACAACTCCACTACCCGCAACCAGTTGTCGGCGTCGGCGGGCTCACGACGGCCGAACTCCGCAGCCGTCCGTGCCGGGTCAGGGTAGAGCACGGGCGGGTCGTCGTCCGCGCCGTCGCGCGGGTGCCCCACCACAGCCGGCGCGTACGACCAGCGCAGGCCGTGCTCCTCGAGCCGCAGCTCGGTGATCGCCGGCGACGCCACCGTCATCGGGTAGTAGGAACTGAACAGATCGGTGATGTAACCCGGCGTCAGTTCGGCGCTGCGCACCGCCCCACCCGGTTCGGGTTGAGCCTCCAGCACCAGCACGTCCCAGCCGGCGTCGGCCAACATCGCCGCCGCGACCAAACCGTGGTGTCCGGCCCCGATGACGACGGCGTCGACGGCTTCCATGCCTAGGCGACCTGAGCCGGCACGAGCCGTTCGGCGAGGGCACCCAGTACGGAGGCCTCGACGTCCCGGGTCGTCGCCAGCTCCTCGGTCAACGTCATCGGCAAGTCCCTTCTTCGTTCGTCGCCTGCCGGATACCCCGACCGCGCCGAATTACCGCTCCTGGGGCATCCTCGACCGAACCGACCCCGCACGCGTTTAGCGGTAGTCGAACGCGGCTAAACATCTTCTCGACGGAAAACCCTGCGCGGGAAGGGCCGATGATGACGGTGCGACGGTTGATAATCGCAGTAAGTACTGCACTTTTGCTGGCCGGCGTGATCGGCCTGCTTGTCCCGGTGACGGTGTCCAACAGCAACGGCGGAACGATTAGCTGTGGCAATGGGATAGCCAGCGACCTGAGCGGCGCGCGGGCCGCCAACGACAGGAACGGCGCCAACATCCCGATCCTCAACCAGATCATCCCGCACACCGATTTCGTGAGCGCGTGTCAGTCGTCGGTGTCGAGCCGTCGGATGTGGATGATCCCGTTGACGGTGATCGGCATCGCCGGCATCGCCGCTGCGTTCGCCCTTCGGCGCACCGAGGGCGCACCGGTCGGCACGCAGCCTTAAATCACCTTCACGCGTGCGGTGCTGCGCAGTGCCTGGGGCAGCACCCGCGAGACGCCGTAAAGCGCATAGGCCTCGAAGGTGACCGGCCGGATCGGCTTGTTCTTCTTCACCGCGGACAGGATCGCGTTGGCCACCTTGTCCGGACCGTAGCGGCGGATGTCGAACATCTTGTCCAACTGGCCGCGCCGGCCGTCGACCCGCTCGTCGTCAATCCCGACCAGCGTGTCGAACCGGGTCGTAGCGATGATGTTGGTGTCGATCACACCCGGGCAGATGGTGGTCAGCCCGACGTCGGCGGCGTCGAGCTCGGCGCGCAGGCAGTCGGAGAACATGAACGTCGCCGCTTTGGAGGTGCAATACGCGCTCAGCGAGCCGAGCGGTGCGTAGGCGGCCATCGACGACACGTTGACGATGTGCCCGCCGGTGCCGCGCTCGGCCAGGCGGCGCCCGAAGGCCCGGCAGCCGTTGACCACGCCGCCGAGGTTGACGCCCAGCACCCGGTCGAACTGCTCGGCCGGGGTATGCAAGAACGCCCCGGCCTGCCCGACCCCGGCGTTGTTGACGACGATGTCGGGCAGCCCGTGCTCGGCGCACACCCGCTCGGCGAACGCCTCGACCGCGTCGGCGTCCGACACGTCCAGCACATAGGCGTGCGCGACCCCGCCGCGGTCCGCGACCAGCGCGGCGGTCTCTTTCACGGTGGCCTCGTCGATGTCGCTGATCACGATCTCGGCGCCTTCCCG
This sequence comes from Mycobacterium sp. NGS22, assembly GCF_059813095.1. NCBI lineage: Bacteria > Bacillati > Actinomycetota > Actinomycetes > Mycobacteriales > Mycobacteriaceae > Mycobacterium > Mycobacterium sp. NGS22. The sequence goes on along the minus strand of NZ_JCALDY010000020.1, from coordinate 59,557 downwards.
GGCGAACGCGAGCGCGGTCTCGCGCCCGATGCCGCTGCCGGCGCCGGTGATCGACACCAGCGTGTCGCCGAAGTCGCCGCGCGGACGGCCCACCTGGGCGCGCAGCAGCGCGCGGCTGGGCGGCTTGCCGTCGGCGAGATCGGCGAAGTCCTGCACCGCGGCCGCCATCACCTGTGGGTGCGACATCGGCGAGAAGTGGCCGGCCCGGACGTCGCGGCGCCAAAGTCGTGGCACCCAGCGAGCGGTCTCGTCGTACCCGTGCGGCCGCACGTACTTGTCGCGCGTGTTGACGATGAGCTGCACCGGTACGTCGACCACATGCACACCGCGGCGGCGGAAGCTGCCGGAATACGAGCGCCAGTAGTTGGCCGGGTACACCTTGACCGAGTTCGCCGCGTCGCTGGCGATGTTGTCGGAATGACGGATCTGCTCGACCGGGATGTTGTCGACGACGGCGCGCCGCACCGCCGCACTGCGAAACGCCAACCGCAGCAGCAGCGGCGCCAGCACGGGGATCGAGAAGAAGGCCATATAGGTCAGCCGCACGGCCTGGCTGACCGCTTGGGCGAATCTGCGCGGACGCCACGGTTGCCGCAGACCGCCGAAGATGAACTGGACCAGCTGATCGTGCGCCGGCCCGGACACCGAGGTGAAGGTCGCGACCCGGTCGCCCGCGCCGGGCCGGGTCAGGTACTCCCACACCCCGACCGAACCCCAGTCGTGAGCCAGCACGTGCACCGGTTGGCCGGGACTCAACTGGCCGATGACCGCGGCGAAGTCGTCGGCGAATCGGGCCATCGTGTAGGCCGAGACCGGTTTGGGAGCCGAAGACAATCCGACGCCGCGGTTGTCGTAGCGAATGATCCGGAATCGTTGCGCGAGCAGCGGTACGACCCCGTCCCACAACACGTGCGAGTCCGGCCAGCCGTGTACCAGGACCACCGGCGGCCCTTCCCGATTGCCCTCTTCGTACACGGCGATCCGGGTGCCGTCGGCGCTGTCGACGAACTGTTGTGGTGCGTGTTGTGTTGCCGGCATCGAACCTCCGCCACCTGCGACTTGCTGTCTGTACCAGTGGCCCACCGTAGCAGCGGCGCGGCGCCGGTCGGTGGATCAGTCACGCGCCCTGCATGTGCTGCGACGACCGCACGTGACAGGATGAGTTTTGACATCCACGCGGGTTTCGTACCCGGTGCACGACCATGTGGTAAGCCAGAGGTCGAGCTGTGCCGACCGACGACCGATCGAGGAGTCAACAAAGATGGCCTTCTCCGTTGAGATGCCGGCACTTGGTGAAAGCGTCACCGAGGGAACCGTGACCCGCTGGCTCAAGCAGGAAGGCGACACGGTCGAGGTCGACGAGCCATTGGTCGAGGTCTCGACCGACAAGGTCGACACCGAGATCCCGTCGCCGGCCGCGGGCGTGCTGACCAAGATCATCGCTCAGGAAGACGACACGGTCGAGGTCGGCGGCGAGCTTGCCGTCATCGGTGACTCCGAGGATGACACCGACGGCGACGACAGCGACGACAGCGAAGACAGCAACGACACCGAAGACAGCGGCGACGCCGAAGACAGCGACGACACCCAAGACGACACCGACGACGGCGGCGACGAGGACAGCGCGCCCGCCCAGCAGGAATCGGTTGCCGAAGAGGAAGAGCCCGCGCAGGACGACGACGAGTCCGAGCCCGAGCCGGCGAAAGACGAATCCGGTGAGGATTCCGGCGACGGGGATTCGACCCCGGTGTTGATGCCCGAACTCGGCGAGTCGGTCACCGAAGGCACCGTGACGCGCTGGCTGAAGAGCGTCGGCGATTCGGTGCAGGTCGACGACCCGCTGGTGGAGGTGTCCACCGACAAGGTCGACACCGAGATCCCGTCGCCGGTGGCCGGTGTCCTGGTCAGCATCACCGCCGAAGAGGACGACGTCGTTGAGGTCGGCGGTGAGTTGGCGCGCGTCGGCAGCAAGGACTCGGGCTCGAAACCCAAGAAGTCCGAGCCCAAGGAAGAGGCGAAGAAAGAGTCCGAGCCGAAGCAGAAGAAAGAGCCCGAGTCCGAGGAAGACGCCAAGCAAGCGCCCCCGGAAGAGGCCAAAGAAGAAGCCAAAGAAGAAGAAGCCAAGGAAGAGCCGAAAAAAGAGCCCAATAAGGAACCGAAAAAAGAGCCAGAGGACGAATCCCAAGCGGAACCAAAGGGAAAGGCCAACGAGCCGCTCAAGGCCGAACCCGCGTCGACTCACAAAGAGCCCACCGAATCCGACGGCACCCCGTATGTCACTCCACTGGTGCGAAAGTTGGCTTCGGAGAACAACATCGACCTGTCCGAGGTGACCGGCACGGGCGTGGGCGGCCGCATCCGCAAACAGGATGTGCTGGCGCTTGCCGAGAAGAAGACAGCGAAGGAAGACGCGCCCGCCGCCGAAGCGCCCGCAGCCGCGCCGGAGAAGAAAGCCCCTGCCGCCGCGACGTCCTCGTTGGCGCACCTGCGCGGCACCACGCAGAAGGCCAGCCGGATCCGTCAGATCACCGCCAAGAAGACCCGCGAATCACTGCAACTCACCGCCCAGCTCACCCAGACCCACGAGGTCGACATGACCAGGATCGTGGCGTTGCGCGCGCGGGCCAAGGCGGCGTTCGCCGAACGCGAGGGCGTGAACCTGACCTATCTGCCGTTCATCGCACGCGCGGTCATCGACGCCCTCAAGGCACACCCCAACGTCAACGCCAGCTACAACGAAGAGAGCAAGGAGATCACCTACTACGACGCCGAGCACCTCGGGTTCGCCGTCGACACCGAGCAGGGGCTGCTCTCCCCCGTCATCCACAACGCCGGCGACCTGTCGCTGGCCGGGCTGGCCCGCGCCATCGCCGACATCGCCTCCCGGGCACGCTCGAACAAACTCAAGCCCGACGAGCTTTCCGGGGGCACGTTCACCATCACCAACATCGGCAGCCAGGGCGCGCTGTTCGACACCCCGATCCTGGTGCCGCCGCAGGCCGCCATGCTGGGCACCGGCGCCATCGTCAAGCGGCCCCGGGTGATCGTCGACGACCTGGGCAACGAGTCGATCGGGGTCCGCTCGATCAGTTATCTGCCGCTGACCTACGATCATCGCCTCATCGACGGTGCCGACGCCGGGCGCTTCCTCACCACCGTCAAGCACCGGCTCGAAGAGGGTGCCTTCGAGGCCGATCTAGGACTGTAGGGAAGCTTCCGTACTGTGGCCAAAGCCGTTGTCGCCATAGCGGGTTCATCTGGATTGATCGGCTCGGCGTTGCGCGCGGCGCTGCGCGCGGCCGACCATGACGTGCTGCGGATCGTGCGGCGCGCGCCGGCCAATTCCGAAGAGCTGCACTGGGATCCAGAGGGCGGCGAGTTCGACCCCGACGCGCTCGTCGACGTCGACGTGGTGGTCAACCTGTGCGGCGTCAACGTCGGCCAGCGGCGGTGGTCGGGAGCGTTCAAGCAGAGCCTGCGGGACAGCCGCATCGCACCGACCGAAGTGCTGGCCGCCGCCGTCGCCGACGCCGGCGTGGGCACCCTGATCAACGCCAGCGCGGTCGGCTACTACGGCGACACCAAGGACCGCGTGGTCGACGAAAACGCCCCGGCCGGAAGGGGATTCCTGGCTCAGCTGTGTGTGGATTGGGAAGCGGCCACGTTGCCGGCCCAGTACGAGGGCACCCGGGTGGTGTTGGCCCGCACCGGCGTGGTGGTCGCCCCGTCGGGCGGCGCGCTGCGGATGATGCGTCCGGTGTTCTCGATCGGTCTGGGCGCCCGGCTCGGCAGCGGCCGGCAGTACATGTCCTGGATCAGCCTTGAAGACCAGGTGCGCGCGCTGCTGTTCGCCATCTCGCACCCCACCTTGTCCGGCCCGGTCAACATGACCGGGCCCGCGCCGGTCACCAACGCCGAGTTCACCACCGCGTTCGGGCGCGCGATCAACCGCCCGACTCCGTTGGTGCTGCCCGGCTTCGCGGTGCGCGCGGCCCTCGGTGAATTCGCCGACGAGGGACTGCTCACCGGTCAGCGGGCCATTCCGACGGCCTTGGAGCGGGCCGGTTTTCAGTTCCACCACAACACGATCGGTGAGGCGCTGCATTACGCCACCGCCCGCCGCGACGGGGATTAGCGCGCGTCTGAGCAAGGTTCGGCGGGGCTTTCTCGCAAAATGCCAGGAAACTTCCACAGGCGGTTCACGCGGCGAGCTTGCTCGAAGCGGTCCACGGCCTTGAGCGTGAATCCTCGGCGTTGGTTGTGAAATGACGGCTCTCGGAGTGAACCCACGGTGGGAAAATCGGCCGGGATTCCGCCCAGGCTTCACTCGCGAAGCCCACGATTCACACTGAACGCCCACGATTCACACCGAACGCGACAGCGACCCAAGCCAATGCCCCGCCGTGACGCTCGGGGCGGCTCCGGCCGGTAGCCTGGCGTTCGTGACCAAGGTGACGGAGTCGATCCGCGCCGCCACCAGCGCGATCGACATCCGCCAGCTGGGCAGCGTCGACTACGGTGCCGCCTGGCAACTGCAGCGCGAGTTGGCCGACTCCCGGGTCGCCGGTGGCCCCGACACGCTGTTGCTCCTGGAACACCCCGCCGTCTACACCGCCGGACGTCGCACCGAACCGCAGGAACGCCCGCTGGACGGCACTCCCGTCGTGGACACCGATCGCGGCGGCAAGATCACCTGGCACGGCCCCGGCCAGCTGGTCGGCTACCCGGTCATCGGGCTGGCCGAGCCGTTGGACGTGGTGAATTACGTGCGGCGTCTGGAAGAAGCCCTCATCCGGGTGTGCCGCGAGGTCGGGGTGGAAGCCGGGCGGGTCGAGGGACGCTCGGGAGTGTGGATCCCCGGCCGGCCGGCGCGCAAAGTCGCCGCCATCGGAGTCCGGGTGGCACGCGCGACGACGCTGCACGGGTTCGCGCTCAACTGCGACTGCGACCTGGCTGCGTTCACCGCGATCGTGCCGTGCGGCATCAGCGACGCCGGCGTGACGTCGTTGTCTGCCGAACTGCAGCGCACGGTCACCGTCGAGGAGGTCCGCGGCGCCGTCGCCGACGCCGTCTGCGCCGCACTCGACGGTCTGCTTCCGGTCCGGGAACACGACATCACCCGCGTAACATCGACGTCGTGACTGTCGCACCCGAAGGCCGCAAATTGCTGCGTCTGGAGGTGCGCAACGCCCAGACACCCATCGAGCGCAAACCGCCGTGGATCAAGACGCGGGTCCGGATGGGGCCGGAGTACACCGAGCTCAAGAGCCTGGTCCGGCGCGAGGGTCTGCACACGGTCTGCGAGGAAGCCGGTTGCCCCAACATCTTCGAATGCTGGGAGGACCGGGAAGCCACCTTCCTGATCGGCGGCGACCAGTGCACCCGCCGGTGCGACTTCTGTCAGATCGACACCGGAAAGCCGGCCGACCTCGACCGCGACGAACCGCGCCGGGTCGCCGAGAGCGTCCAGACCATGGGGTTGCGGTATGCCACCGTCACCGGAGTCGCCCGCGACGACCTGCCCGACGGCGGGGCCTGGCTGTATGCGCAGACGGTGCGCGCCATCAAGGAGCTGAACCCCGACACCGGTGTCGAACTGCTGGTCCCCGACTTCAACGGCGAATCCGCCCGGCTCGCCGAGGTTTTCGAATCACGTCCAGAAGTGTTGGCGCACAACGTCGAAACCGTGCCGCGCATCTTCAAGCGGATCCGGCCGGCGTTCACTTACCAGCGCAGCCTGGACGTTCTGGGCGCGGCGCGCGAGGCCGGCCTGGTCACCAAGAGCAATCTCATCCTCGGCCTGGGCGAAACTCCCGACGAGGTGCGCATCGCGCTGGCCGATCTGCACGCGGCGGGTTGCGACATCGTCACCATCACCCAGTACCTGCGCCCGTCGGCCCGACACCATCCCGTCGAACGGTGGGTCACTCCCGAGGAGTTCGTCGGCTTCGCGCAATACGCCGAGGGGTTGGGCTTCGCCGGCGTGTTGGCCGGGCCGCTGGTGCGCTCCTCGTATCGGGCCGGGCGGCTCTACGAACAGGCCCGCACCGCGCGCACCTCGACGCCCGGGTAACCGGCGCGTACGTATCCTTGGTGACTATGGCCAAACCCCGAACTGTTGCCGAGAACAAGGCCGCCAAGGCCGAGGCGACGGCCGCCCGCAAGGCGGCGTCCAGAGACCGTCGCAAGCAGCTGTGGCAGGCGTTCAACATCCAGCGCAAGCAGGACAAGCGGCTGTTGCCGTACATGATCGTCGCTTTCGTGCTGATCGCCGGCACGTCGGTGGGGGTCGGGATTTGGGCCGGCGGTCTCACCGCAATCATGATGCCGGTATTCGGCCTGGTGCTGGGCGCGCTGGTGGCGTTCATCATCTTCGGACGCCGCGCCCAGAAGAGCATCTACCGCCAAGCCGAGGGCCAGGCCGGGGCGGCGGCATGGGTGCTGGACAACATGCGCGGGAAGTGGCGGGTGACCCCCGGGGTGGCGCAGACCGGTCACTTCGACGCGGTACACCGGGTGATCGGCCGGCCCGGGGTCATCTTCGTCGGGGAAGGGTCGACGGGCCGCGTCAAGCCGCTGCTGGCGCAGGAGAAGAAGCGCACGGCGCGCATCGTGGGCGACATTCCGATCTACGACATCATCGTCGGCAACGGCGAGGGCGAGATTCCGCTGGCCAAGCTGGAGCGTCACCTGACCCGGCTGCCGGCCAACATCTCCGCCAAGCAGATGGACTCATTGGAGTCGCGGTTGGCCGCGCTGGGATCGCGGGCCGGGACCGGCATGCTGCCGAAGGGGCCGCTGCCGAACTCGGGCAAGATGCGCGGCGTCCAGCGCACCGTGCGCCGCAAATAGCCCACGCCCGTCAGCGTCGCAGTATCGCGGTGTTGGTCAGCCGGTCCTGCAGCCCCCGCCCGTCGGCATCGGTGAACAGCGGTGGGACCACCAGGAAGATCAGCACGCCACGTGCCAAGGACCGTCCGATGCCGATCGGCAGCCGACCGTCCACGGCCGCCACTTGCAGTCCCAGCACCAGCTGACCGGGACTGACACCGAACAGTCGCACCGACACCGCACCCAGCACCAGCCAGACGACCAACTGCATCGTGGACAAGACCGTGTCCGGGATCGCACCGAGCGTCAGAGCCAGCAGCGCAAGCCCGCCCGCGATCAGCCAGTCGACCAGCAGGGCCAGCAACCGGCGCCCCATCGGGGCCAGCGAACCCGACCCGGACTGCGGCAAGCCCAGCGCCTGACCCGGATAACCGGCAGTCGATTCCTGCGTCACCGTGTTCGTCCGGTCACCACATGTCCGGGTGCCGGTACAGCGCAGTGCCGCACTGACACGTGACCGGTTACGATCTTGCGGGCCATGGCTTCAACAATAGGGCTCCGGACTTGCCCGAGCTCTGCTGCGGTGCCGTGGTACGTAACGCCCGCGCAATACGGGGTTGACGGACTTGTAACAACACGTCCCTAGCGTCGGCCGCGAATCACCGAGTAAAAGGAGCCTTCTGTGACGGATAAGACGCCCGACGACGTCTTCAAACTTGCCAAAGACGAAAACGTCGAGTTTGTCGACGTCCGTTTCTGCGACCTGCCGGGAATCATGCAGCACTTCACGATCCCGATTTCGTTCTTCGACGAGAGCGTGTTCGAGGACGGCCTGGCCTTCGACGGCTCGTCCATCCGCGGTTTCCAGTCGATCCACGAGTCCGACATGCTGCTGCTCCCGGACCCCGTCACGGCGAAGATCGACCAGTTCCGCGAAGCCAAGACGCTGAACCTGAACTTCTTCGTGCACGACCCGTTCACCCTCGAGCCTTACTCCCGCGACCCCCGCAACGTCGCCCGCAAGGCCGAGAACTACCTGATCAGCACCGGCATCGCCGACACCGCCTACTTCGGCGCCGAGGCCGAGTTCTACATCTTCGACTCGGTGAGCTTCGACTCACGCACCAACGGTTCGTTCTACGAGGTGGATGCCATCTCGGGCTGGTGGAACACCGGCGCCCCGAACGAGGCCGACGGCAGCCCCAACCGCGGGTACAAGGTCCGCCCCAAGGGTGGGTATTTCCCGGTGGCGCCCGTCGACCACTACGTCGACCTGCGCGACAAGATGCTCACCAACCTGATCAACGCCGGGTTCAGCCTGGAGAAGGGCCACCACGAGGTCGGCACCGGCGGTCAGGCCGAGATCAACTACAAGTTCAACACGCTGCTGCACGCCGCCGACGACATGCAGCTGTACAAGTACATCGTCAAGAACACCGCGTGGCAGAACGGCAAGACCGTCACGTTCATGCCCAAGCCGCTGTTCGGTGACAACGGCTCGGGCATGCACACCCACCAGTCGCTGTGGAAGGACGGCACCCCGCTGATGTACGACGAGACCGGGTACGCCGGCCTGTCGGACACCGCACGCCACTACATCGGCGGTCTGCTGCACCACGCGCCGTCGCTGTTGGCGTTCACCAACCCGACGGTGAACTCCTACAAGCGCCTGGTGCCGGGCTACGAAGCCCCGATCAACCTGGTGTACAGCCAGCGCAACCGCTCGGCGTGTGTCCGCATCCCGATCACCGGCAGCAACCCGAAGGCCAAGCGGCTGGAGTTCCGCTGCCCCGACTCGTCGGGCAACCCGTACCTGGCGTTCTCGGCCATGCTGATGGCCGGCCTGGACGGCATCAAGAACAAGATCGAGCCGCAGGCACCGGTCGACAAGGACCTCTACGAACTGCCGCCGGAGGAGGCCGCCAACATCCCGCAGGCTCCGACGCAGCTGTCGGCGGTGATCGACCGGCTCGAGGAGGACCACGAGTACCTCACCGAGGGTGGGGTGTTCACGACGGACCTGATCGAGACCTGGATCAACTTCAAGCGGGAGAACGAGATCCTGCCGGTCCAGATCCGGCCGACCCCGTACGAGTTCGCGCTGTACTACGACGTGTAACCCGTATCACCCCCTGCTGGACCCCTTTCCGACGAAGCCACCCGCGCCGCAATCCGTTGCGGCACGGGTGGTTTCGTCTTTGTCGGTCGCCGTCGTCGGCAACGAGGCAATCGGCGAGCAGCCGCGTAGGGGTTTGGGACGGCACAGGCGCGGCTATGTGAATGAGCAACCATTCACAGCATCGGTTCGCGTCCCGGGCGATGCGATCGACGCCTTGCGGGAACGAGACGAAGCGATGACCGGCAGCCAGCCCTTTGCGCCGGAGGCGACGACACGGATCTCCTATCTGTGGACCGAACCGCGTTCGCCCAGTGGAGAGCGGAACCCCCTGGTCGCGGGCGCCACCATCGCAAGCGGCCGGATCCGGTTGATGCTGTTCTACGGCGAGTCGCCGCATCTGCAATTTTGGCAAGCCGCCGACACGGTCACGGGGCAGCATCTGGCGGTCACGGTCGTCGATCCGGAGAATGACCTGCCCAAAGCGACTGTCGATGCGATCCTTCCCCGCACCGCGAGTCTGCGGGGCATCGACTCGCCCCACCTGGCAACGGTGATCGACGTGGGTCGCGACTACTGCGGCGGGGTGGTGGTCTCCGAATGGCTACGCGGTGCCACCTTGAGAGAGGTAGCCGATATCGGCCTGTCGCCCGCCCGCGCCGCAGATGCCGTGTCATCGCTTGCCGAAGCCGCAGAAGCCGCGCATCGGGCTGGATTGATGCTGTCCATCGACCATCCGGCTCGGATCCGGGTAAGCAGGGACGGTCGTGCCGCGTTGGCCTTTCCTGCGACGCTGCCGGACGCGACCGCACGTGACGACCTCCGCGGCATCGGTGCGGTCATGTATGCCCTGCTGGTCAACCGCTGGCCCTTCAAAACCGAAGGTGTGAGCCAGGATTGGCGTCACGCCGAACTGGATGCCGAAGGTCGCATCAAGGAACCCGCAGCCTTCGACCCGCGTGTTCCCTTCCTCATCTCGTCCACCGCCGCCGGCCTGGTTCGTGACGGAGAGGGTATCCGCAGCGCCAAGACACTCACGACGTTGCTGCGCGAAGCCAGTGCCGAAGCCAAACACGCCGCGGATCCCGCCACGACTCAGGAGCTGCTTGCGGTACCCGCCCCGGGTAGCTACGCCGGCTTCCGCAATTTCGGGCCGGCCGAGCGGGCCGAACACGCGCGCCGTCAGCTCGTCAAGACGTGCCTCGGGACGGCGGCGGCGATCGTCCTGGTGCTGTTGCTCAGCTTCGCCACCACACTCAGCCGGGTGGTAGGCGTCTTGGACACCGACGTCGCGATGGACGGGCACAAGCTGGGGCTCCAGGCGACCCAAGCGTCCCAGCCCTCGGCCCTGCCGACACTGGTGGCAGCCGGCCCGGGACCGCTCAAACCGCTTCAGGCAGTGGTGTTCTCCCCCGGCGGTGCGCCGGACAGTCCGGATTCCGCAGGCCTGGCGATCGACGGCAACCCCGGCACCGCCTGGTCGACCGACACCTACTTCGACCCGCAGCCGTTCCCCAGGTTCAAGGACGGTGTGGGACTGCTATTGCAGGCTCCGCAACCGACATCGCTCAGCACTGTCACCGTCGACCTGAACAGCACCGGCACCGTGATACAGATCCGGTCATCGGCGACGGCAACGCCCGCGAAGCTCTCCGACACCGCCGAACTCAGTCCCCCCACCGCCGTGCATCCCGGCCACAACGTCATTCCGGTAACCGCCTCCGCGCCAACGACATTCGTGTTGGTTTGGATAAGCACTCTGGGCGCCACCGGCGGCCGGAGCCATTCCGATATCGCCGAAGTCAGTCTCGAGACCGCCGTTCAGGTCAGGTGACCGACACCTCAGAGCTTCGGGCGGCGCCCGATGATCATCACCCGTCGAGACCCAGATCCTTGCGGAAGCGCCGCATGCCGTCGATCTTGTCCGACAGTGAAGCGTCCGGGCCGCTGTAGAACATCCACGGCATGGTGATGATGCCGGTGATGCCGGCCTGCTCGGCGCGCCGGTAGTCGACGGCGGTGAACGCGTCGGTCAGCGGGGTCAGGACCGTGAAACCGTCCATGGACAAACCGTTTTCGTCCCGCAGCTGGCGCAGCCGGACGACGGCTTCCACGGCACGCTCGGTCTTGATCAGATCCCCGATCCAACCGTCGTGGCGGGCGGCACGGCGCAGCGCGATGTCGCTGAGGCCGCCGACGTACACCGGTATCGGCGGCGGCGTCGGCTGCATCTCCAGGCGGGGCGCCTGGTAGAACCGGCCCTCGAATTCGGTCCAGCCCGGTTGCCATAGCGCCCGCATCAACTCGATCATCTCGTCGGTGCGTTTGCCGCGCGCCTCGAACTGCTCCCCCATCAGGGTGAACTCTTCGCGGCACCAGCCCACGCCGATACCCAACTCCACCCGGCCGGAAGCCAAAACGGCTGCGGTGCCAATGGCTTTGGCCGCCGAATAGGGATTGCGCATCGCCGGGATGTAGACCGTGTTGACGAATTTCAACCGCGTGGTGACCTGTGCGAGCGCACCGATGAGAACCCAGGGATCGGGCCAGTCGGTGAACGGCTGCCAGCGTCGTTGCCCGTCCTTGGTGTACGGGTACGGGGTCTCCAGCGTCTCCAGGTTGACGACGTGGTCGGGGATGCCGATGCCGTCGTAGCCGAGTTCGTCTGCGGCCTTGGCTATTTCGATGATCTCCGGGGTGTTCAGGAACGCGCTGCTGACGTAGAACTTCACTGCCCGTTCCTCACCCAAGAAGGCTCGATGAAGACACCGTCGGCTTCGACCGTGACACCTGTGGCATCCGAAATGGTGCCCCGCGCAAACACTTTGACGCCCTCTTTGCGCTCGATCCAGGCGTCACAACGCAGCGGCCCCAGCGGAGTGCCGCGCAGATACTTCACCGTGATAGTTCCGGTGAAACGCGGCTTGGAGAGTCCCTCGCTGGCCGCCTCGCCGAGCATGTGGTCGAGCACCAACGCGCTGACGCCACCGTGCACCAGTGTGGGTGGACCCTCGTAGGCGCAGCCGAGGACGAATTCGGACCAGCACCTCCCACCGCCTTCGTGCTGCACGACGATCGGTGGCGCGATCGGATTGCACACGCCCACAACGGCATTGCCCAACGGCAGGGGACGGTCGCCGACTCGGTAGCTGACCCTGCCGGGGCGGGTTCGTTGCCGCAGCGACTCGGTGACCTCCGCGATCGTGGCCGTCGCCGCGGCGACGGCGTCGTCGTCTGCCTCGGTGCGGATGGTCGCGTCCAGGAGTTCCCGGACGGCCTGCGCCAGCGGCGCATACAAGGCGGTCACCCGGCCCGCCTCCGCGGCGCTCAACTCCTCGAAGTCGACGCCGCCCAGCGCCCCCATCTCCTGACTCAACTGCCGAACACCTTGCGCACCACCGCTTTCGCCCGTCGCGTCACCCGAAGATAGTTGTCCAAGAATTCTCCGCCGTCGTCGTTGTGCCACCCGGCGGCGACCGCCACGGCGTTGAGCTGACGTCCCGGTCCGGGCAGCTGGTCGGTGGGCTTGCCCCGGACCAGCACCAGCGCGTTGCGGGCGGCGGTGGCGGTCAGCCACGCCTGCCGCAACAGGTCGACCTCGTCGTGGTCGACCAGACCGGTCTCGGCGATCACGTCCAGCGACTGCAACGTCGAAGTGTTGTGCAGGGCTTCGATCTCGTGGGCGTGCTGCAGCTGCAGCAGCTGCACGGTCCACTCGATGTCGGCCAGGCCGCCGCGGCCCAGCTTGGTGTGGGTGTTCGGGTCGGCGCCGCGCGGCAACCGCTCGGACTCCACGCGCGCCTTGATCCGGCGGATCTCGTGCACCGTCTCGGCCGACACCCCGTGGGCGGGATAGCGCGTCTTGTCGATCATCAGCAGGAACCGTCTGCCCAGCTCCGGATCGCCGGCCACCGCGTGCGCGCGCAGCAGGGCCTGCACCTCCCACGGCTGCGCCCACTGCGCGTAGTAGGCCTCGTACGAGGCCAGGGTGCGGACCAGCGGGCCGTTGCGGCCCTCCGGCCGCAGGTTGGCGTCGACCTCCAGCGGCGGATCCACGCTGGGTGTCCCCAAATGCTTGCGGACCTGCTCGGCGACCGTCGTCGCCCACTTCACCGCCTGGGAGTCCGGCACGCCCGCGGTCGGCTCGCAGACGAACATCACGTCGGCATCCGAGCCGTAGCCCAGTTCCGCGCCACCCAGCCGACCCATCCCGATGACCGCAAGCGCCGCCGGCGCGCACCCGTCCTCGGGCAGGTTGGCGCGCACCACCGCATTGAGCGCGGCTTGCAGCACGGCGACCCAGATCGAGGTCAGCGCGGCGCACACCTCCCGGACTTCGAGCATCCCGAACAGGTCCGCCGAGCCGATGCGGGCCAGCTCGCGACGGCGCAGCGTCCGCGCGGAGCTGACGGCCCGCGCCGGGTCGCTGTAGCGTCCCGCCGAGGCGACCAGCGCGCGCGCCACCGCCACAGGCTCGGTCTCGAGCAGCTTGGGCCCGGACGCGCCGTCTCCGTAGGACTGGATGACCTCCGGTGCGCGCATCAACAGGTCGGGGACGAACGCCGACGTGCCGAGCACATGCATGAGACGCCGGCCCACGGTCGGTTTGTCGCGCAGCGTCGCCAGGTACCAGGTCTGGGCGGCCAGCGCCTCGCTGAGTTTGCGGTAGGCCAGCAGCCCGCCGTCGGGGTCGGGCGCGTAGGACAGCCAGTCCAGCAGTCGCGGCATCAGTACCGACTGCACCCGGCCGCGCCGGCCGCTGAGGTTGACCAGCGCCGACATGTGCTTCAGCGCGATCTGCGGCGCCTCGTAACCCAGCGCGCCCAATTGACGCGCCGCGGCCTCCGGGGTCATGCGGCCGCCGGCGATCTCCAGCCCGGCCGGGCCGACGGACTCCAGCAGCGGCTGATAGAACAACTTGGCGTGCAGCCGGGAGACCCGGACGTTCTGGTGCTTGAGTTCCTCGCGCAACACCCCGGCCGCGTCGTGGCGTCCGTCGGGGCGGATGTGCGCCGCGCGGGCCAGCCAGCGCACCGCCTCGTCGTCGTCGGGCTCGGGCAGCAGATGGGTGCGCTTGAGCCGCTGCAGTTGCAGCCGGTGCTCGAGCAGTCGCAGGAACTCGTAGGAGGCGATCATGTTCGCCGTATCCTCGCGCCCGATGTAGCCGCCCTCACCCAACGCCGTAAGCGCGTCCACCGTGGAGGCGACGTGCAGCGAGTCGTCGCTGCGGCCGTGCACCAACTGCAGCAGTTGCGCGGCGAACTCCACGTCACGCAACCCGCCGCTGCCGAGTTTGAGCTCACGGCCGCGGATGTCGGCGGGCACCAGCCGTTCCACCCGGCGCCGCATGGCCTGCACCTCGGGCACGAAATCCTCGCGCTCGCAGGCGGTCCACACCATCGGCATCAACGCTTCGAGGTATCGCTCGCCGAGTTCGGGGTCCCCGGCCGCGGGCCGGGCTTTCATCAACGCCTGGAACTCCCAGGTCTTGGCCCAACGCTGGTAGTACGCGACGTGCGACTCCAGCGTCCGGACCAGTTCACCGCTGCGACCCTCCGGGCGTAGCCCCGCGTCGACTTCGAAGAACGCCTCCGACGCCAGCCGCATCATCTCCCCGGCGACGCGGTTGCTGATCGGGTCGGCACGCTCGCCGACGAAGATCACGTCCACGTCGCTGACGTAATTCAGTTCGCGCGCACCGCATTTGCCCATCGCGATGACGGCCAGCCGCGGTGCTGTGCGGTCGCCGCACACCGTGTTCTCGGCCACGCGCAACGCGGCCGCCAGGGCGGCGTCGGCGGTGTCGGAGAGCTGCGCGGCGACCGTGGTGAACGGCAGCACCGGCTCGTCCTCCACCGTCGCGGCCAAATCCAGCGCGGCCAGGACCAACAGTTGATCGCGGTACTTCGCCCGCAACCGGTGCACGACCGTAGCGGGCGCGCCCGAGGATTCCTCGGCGCATTCCAGGAACGCCGCGCGCAACTCGGCGCGGGACGGCAGTTCGACCTTGCCCCGCAACAGTTTCCACGACTGGGCGTTGGCGATCAGATGATCTCCCAGCGCCAGTGAGGAACCCAGCACCGCGAACAACCGACCGCGCAGGCCGAGCTCGGTCAGCAGTGCCGCGTTCAGTTCGTCCCAGTCGGCGTCGGGATTCTCCGAGAGCCGGATCAGCGCACGCAACGCAGCGTCGGCGTCCGGCGCGCGGGACAGCGACCAGAGCAGATCGACGTGCGCCTGGTCGTCGTGGCGGTCCCACCCCAGTTGGGACAGCTGAGCACCGGCTCGCGGGTCCACCAGTCCGAGACGGCCGACGCTGGGCAGCTTGGGTCGCTGCGTCGTCGGCTTGGTCACGACACGCGCCGACGACAATGCAGAGCGAAGCGATGAGGAGTGGCGCCCACGACAATGACGGTAGCGCAGTGGGCCTGTCGGTCGCCGATCAGCTACAGCGACAGGTAGGAGCGCAGCTCGAACGGCGTGACGTGGCTGCGGTAGTTGGCCCACTCCGCGCGCTTGTTGCGCAAGAAGAAGTCAAATACGTGCTCCCCCAACGCCTCCGCGACCAGCTCGGAGGATTCCATGGCACGCAATGCGTTGTCCAGACTGGACGGCAGTTCGCGGTAGCCCATGGTGCGGCGTTCCTCGGGTGTGAGGTCCCAGACGTTGTCCTCGGCCTGCGGGCCCAGCACGTAACCCTTCTCCACGCCGCGCAGTCCGGCGGCCAGCAGCACCGCAAACGTCAGGTAGGGGTTGCACGCCGAGTCGGGGCTACGCACCTCGACCCGCCGCGACGACGTCTTGTGCGGGGTGTACATCGGAACGCGCACCAGCGCGGAGCGGTTGGCCGCGCCCCAGGACGCCGCGGTCGGCGCCTCACCGCCGTGCACCAGTCGCTTGTAGGAGTTCACCCACTGGTTGGTGACGGCGCTGATCTCCGAGGCGTGTTCGAGTATCCCGGCGATGAAGGACTTTCCGACTTCGGACAGTTGCAGCGGGTCGTCGTCGCTGTGGAAGGCGTTCACGTCGCCCTCGAACAGGCTCATGTGGGTGTGCATCGCCGAACCCGCGTGCTGTCCGAACGGCTTGGGCATGAACGACGCGCGCACGCCTTCGTCCAGCGCCACCTCTTTGATGACGTAGCGGAAGGTCATCACGTTGTCGGCCATCGACAGCGCATCGGCGAACCGCAGGTCGATCTCCTGCTGTCCGGGCGCACCTTCGTGATGGCTGAATTCCACCGAGATGCCCATGAATTCCAGCGCGTCGATCGCGTGGCGGCGGAACTTCGACGCGGACTCGTGCACCGCCTGGTCGAAGTATCCGGCGTTGTCGATAGGCACCGGCTCCGACCCGTCCTCCGGACCGGGCTGCAGCAGGAAGAACTCGATCTCGGGGTGCACGTAGCAGGAGAACCCGAGGTCGTTGGCCTTCTGCAACTGGCGCCGCAGCACGTGGCGCGGGTCCGCCCAGGACGGCGAGCCGTCCGGCATGGTGATGTCGCAGAACATCCGGGCCGAGTGGTAGTGGTCGGTTTTGTCGGCCCACGGCAGCACCTGGAAGGTCGACGGGTCGGGGTGCGCGACGGTGTCGGATTCCGACACCCGGGCGAAGCCTTCGATCGACGATCCGTCGAAGCCGATGCCCTCTTCGAAGGCCCCTTCGAGTTCAGCCGGCGCTATCGCAACCGACTTGAGATACCCGAGCACGTCGGTGAACCACAGCCGGACGAAACGGATGTCGCGCTCTTCCAGCGTGCGGAGGACGAACTCCTTCTGCCGATCCATACCCGCACCCTAGGCATGCTCTGTTAAATCCGTGTTACCGATGCCTCGCCAGACGCGTTGCGGTGCTCATCCCTGGCAGCGCAAATTGGGTGGCGGCAGCGTCAGATCGAGGAAGTAGCGGACCACGGCCGCGTCCACGCAATTGTTGCCGTCGAACACCGCGGTGTGCTGGGTTCCGTCGTAGGTGATCAGTGTGCCGCCCAATTGCCGGGCCAGGTCGACGCCGGCCTGGTAGGGGGTGGCCGGGTCGTGCGTGGTCGAGACGACGACGACCTTGCCCGGCGGGGCCGGTGCCGCAGTGTGCGGCGTGGAGGTCGCCGGCACCGGCCACAACGCGCAGATGTCGCGGGGAGCGGCACCGGTGAACTGGCCGTAGCTCAAAAAGGGGGCCACCTCGCGGAGGCGCCGATCGGCCGAAACCCAGGACGCGGCGTCGGTCGGTGTCGGCGCGTCGACACATCGGATCGCGTTGAACGCATCCTGGCCGTTGTCGTAGTGCCCCTGCTTGTCCCGGCCGTTGTAGTCGTCGGCCAGCAGCAGCAGGTCTCCCGCGTCGGTGCCGCGCTGCAGTCCCAGCAGGCCGCTGGTCAGATACTTCCAGTGCTGGGGCGTGTAGAGCGCGTTGATGGTGCCGGTGGTCGCGTCGGCGTAGCTCAAGCCACGCGGATCCGAAGTCTTGCCCGGCTTGGCGACGAGCGGGTCGATCAGGGCGTGGTAGCGGCTCACCCATTGGGCTGGATCGGTGCCCAGCGGGCAGGCGGTCGACTTCGCGCAGTCCGCGGCGTAGTCGTTGAACGCGGTCTGAAAGCCCGCCATCTGGTTGACGGTCTGGTCGATCGGGCCGATCATCGGGTCGATGGCGCCGTCGAGCACCATCGCCCGCACGTGCGGTGCGAACCTCTCGATATAGGCGGTGCCCAGCTGGGTCCCGTAGCTGTAGCCGAGGTAGTTGATCTGCTCGTCGCCCAGCGCCTGACGCACCAGGTCCATGTCGCGCGCGGCCGACGCCGTGCCGATGTTGGCCAGGAATGCCTGACCCAGCCGGTCTGCGCAGTGCTGGGCGATTTCCCGGTACAACTGCTCGATGTGCGCGACTCCGGCGGGACTGTAGTCCACCATCGGATCGCGCCGGTAGGCGTCGAACTCGGCGTCGGTGCGGCAGCGCAGTTCCGGCGTCGAGTGGCCCACCCCGCGCGGGTCGAATCCGACCAGATCGAAATGCCGGGCGATGTCGGTGTCTTGAAGGTTGGGCGCCATGCCGGCGACCATGTCCACCGCGGACGCGCCGGGCCCGCCCGGGTTGACCAACAGCGATCCGATCCGCTGCCCGGAAGCCGGGATTCGGATCACCGCGAGCTTCGCTTGCGCTCCGGCGGGTTTGTCGTAGTCGACGGGCACCGCCACCGTGGCGCACTGCGCGGTGGGTATGTCGGTGGTGTCTCCGACGAGGTCGCGGCAGGAGCCCCAGCTCTGTTGTGGCGTCGCGGCGGGCGCCGCCGGGACCGGGGTCTGCCCGCTGTCGGGCTCGGGAGTCGCGCCGGCGACCGACTGTCCGCAGCACACCAGTCCGAACGACAACAGCGCCGAGCTCACCGTTCTCAGGCGCAACATGGCCGAAATCGTCTCACCTTCGGATACCGCAACAGGACGCGGAATGGTCACGCCTTGATCACTTGTCGGCCTTGTGCCGAGTGGGAATCACACGACGCGACACACCGCTGTACCGTCGCGCGATTCACGCTCGCGGGATCGGGAGAGGACTCAGCAGGTCGCGCCGCCCGGCGGTGTGGTGCCGCTGATCAGGTAGGCGGTGACGTGGTCGTCGACGCAGTTGTCGCCCTGGAACACCACCGTGTGCTGGGTCCCGTTGAAGGTCAGCAGCGCGCCTTTGAGCTGCGCGGCCAGGTCGACTCCGGCCTGGTAGGGCGTGGCCGGGTCGTGGGTGGTCGACACGACGATGGTCGGCGGCAGCCCGGGGGCCGAGACGGGGTGCGGCCGGCTGGTCGGGGGCACCGGCCAGAACGCGCAGGTGCCCAGCGGCGCGAAGCCGGTGAACTTCCCGTAGCTCATGAACGGGGCGAGCTCGCGGGCGCGGCGATCTTCTTCGACGATCTTGGCACGGTCGGTGATCGGCGGTTGGTCGACGCAATTGATGGCCACCCGCGCGTCCGTCGAGTTGTTGTAGTGACCGTGTGAGTCGCGACGCATGTACATGTCGGCCAACGCCAGCATGGTGTCGCCGCGGTGTTCGTCGGCCAGTTCGGTCAGCCCGTCGTTGAGGTGGTGCCACAGGTTGGGCGAATACAGCGCCATGATGGTGCCGACGATGGCGTCGCTGTAGCTCAGTCCGCGTGGGTCTTTCGTCTTTGCCGGCCTACTCACGGTCAGGTTGTCCGGATCGATCAGCGGGTTCACCAGATCGTGGTAGACGTCCACAGCCTTGGCCGGGTCATTGCCCAGCGGACAGCCCGCATCCTTGGCGCAGTCGGCGGCGAAGTCGTCGAACGCATCTTGAAAGCCCTTGGCCTGGCGCAGATCTGCCTCGATCGGGTCGGCGTTGGGGTCCACGGCGCCGTCCAAGATCATCGCCCGCACATTCTGCGGGAACGCCTCGGCGTAAGCCGCGCCGATCCGGGTGCCATAGGAATAGCCGAGGTAGGTCAGTTTGGCGTCACCCAGCGCTTTGCGGATCGCGTCGAGATCCTTGGCCACATCGTCCGTCCCGACGTTGGCCAGAAATCCCTTGCCCATCTTGTCCACGCAGCGCTGCACGAACTGTTTGGTCTCGTTCTCCATGCGTTCCACGCCGGCCTGGCTGTAGTCGACCTGGGGCTCGGCGCGAAGCCGGTCGTTGTCGGCGTCGGAGTTGCACCAGATCGCGGGCCGCGATCCCGCCACGCCCCGAGGGTCGAAGCCCACTAGGTCGAATCGTTCGTGGACCCGTTTGGGCAGTGTCTGGAAGATGCCCAGCGCGGCCTCGATGCCTGACTCCCCGGGCCCACCGGGATTGATCACCAGCGAGCCGATCCTGTCCCCGGTCGCCGGGAAGCGAATCAAGCCCAGCGCCGCCACCTCGCCGTCGGGGTGGGCGTAGTCGACGGGCACGGCGAGCTTCCCGCACATCGCGTTGCCGGGGATCTTGGCCGCGGGATTGGAGCTACGGCACGGTGTCCACACCACCGGCTGGCCCAACCGCGGCTCCGCCATGCGTGCGCGCCCGGCGACCACGTGGACGCAGCCGGCCAGAGTCAGCACCGCGGTGGCCAGAGCGGTCCAGACCAGCAGCAGGCGCGCGAGATGGGCGCGGCGACTCAGGCACATGGCTCCCCATGCTGCCAGAGGGCATCCACGGTCCTGGTCAGCGGCCAATTGCCGGGCTCGCCTTCTGACCCGCGAACGTGCGCAGGTGTACAGAGACACGCCGCTGGCGTTGGCGATGTGTGCATCCTCGCGGTGTGCACCCTTGCGCGGTGGTACCGGCGGCGCACGCAGGTCGCGCGATGGCGCTTCTCACACGGTCCGGTCGGTGCGTCCACCGGTCCCAGATGGCAGAATGGCAGGGTCAGACGAACCCGGGGACCCTGATCTGGGCCACGAGGATCGACCCGACCACCTTTAGGACAACGATGTCTGAGAACGTCTACGGTTCGAACGCTGCCACCGCTTCGGCGCCCCGACCCAAGATTCGCACCGTTCACCTGCAGAAATGGAAGTCCGAAGGCCACCGCTGGGGCATGCTCACGGCCTACGACTACTCCACCGCGCGGATTTTCGACGAGGCCGGCATCCCGGTGCTGCTGGTCGGCGACTCCGCCGCCAACGTCGTGTACGGCTACGACACCACGGTGCCGATCTCGATCGATGAGCTGATCCCCCTGGTCCGCGGTGTGGTGCGGGGCGCGCCGCACGCCTTGGTCGTCGCCGACCTGCCGTTCGGCAGTTACGAGGCCGGCCCGGCGGCGGCACTGGCCTCGGCCACCCGGTTCATGAAGGAGGGCGGCGCGCACGCCGTCAAACTCGAGGGCGGTGAGCGGGTCGCCGAGCAGATCGCGTGCCTGACCGCCGCCGGCATCCCGGTGATGGCGCACATCGGCTTCACCCCGCAAAGCGTCAACACCCTGGGCGGGTTCAAAGTCCAGGGCCGCGGTGACGCCGCCGAACAGACCGTCGCCGACGCGATCGCCGTCGCCGAAGCCGGCGCGTTCGCCGTGGTGATGGAAATGGTGCCGGCCGAACTGGCCACCCAGATCACCGGCAAGCTGACCATCCCCACTGTCGGGATCGGCGCCGGACCCAACTGCGACGGCCAGGTATTGGTGTGGCAGGACATGGCCGGGATGAGCGGCGGCAAGGCCGCGCGCTTCGTCAAGAGATTCGCCGACGTGGGTGGCGAATTGCGGCGCGCCGCAACCCAATACGCCGAAGAGGTGGCCAGCGGCACGTTCCCGGCGGAAGAGCACTGCTTCTAGGCGCGGTTACCCGACGGCGGGCGGAGTGCCCCACAGGTCGACGACTTCGCCGATGTTGCGCAGCATCACATAGCGGTATCCCGATGCCTCCGCTTTCGCGGTGAACTCGTCGTAGGCTGCGCGCGCACCGGCCTCGTCGCCTTCGTACACAGTGGTCGGCACCGGCGGCACGCCCGTGCTCTGCTCGTCGGCTTCACCGATCACGACGTTCCACGACTGCTCAGTCATGGCACCCACGCTAACCTGCCGCGTAACCCCGGTGTGGCACTCTATGGTTGCCCGTCCCGCCCCGATCCTCTTACTGGAGAACAAATGCCCGGTAAAGCGCCCAAGTCGGCGCGACATCTGGAGGTCGAGCGCAAGTTCGACGTGGTGGAGTCGACGGTGTCGCCGTCCTTCGAGGGCATCGCGGCGGTGGCGCGGGTGGAGAAGTCGCCGGTCCAGGAACTGGATGCGGTCTACTTCGACACCCCGGCGCAGGACTTGGCGCGCCACAAGATCACGCTGCGCCGCCGCACCGGCGGAACTGACGCCGGCTGGCATCTGAAGTTGCCCGCCGGACCCGATTCACGCACCGAGATCCACGCCTCGTTGGACTCATCCGACGACGACACGGTGCCGCCCGAGTTGCTGGACGTGGTGCTGGCCATCGTGCGTGACCGTCCGGTCGAGCCGGTCGCGCGCATCACCACGCGACGCGAACGCCAAGTCCTCTACGACGGCGAGGGTGCGGCGCTGGCGGAGTTCAGCGACGACCACGTCACCGCCTGGTCTGCCTCTGAACGCTCCGACGGCTCGGACGACGCCGACCCCCACGAGCAGCATTGGCACGAATGGGAACTCGAGATCCTCGACACCGACGAGGCCGCCGACCAGACCGCGAACCACGAGCTACTCCACCGGCTGAGCAATCGGCTGCTGGACGCCGGGGCAGCGCCGGCCGGGCACGGGTCGAAGCTGGCGCGGGTGCTCGACAAGACTGCGCAACCGGCCAGCGCCCCGCCGCCCTCCGATCCGGTGCATAGGGCGGTTGCCAAGCACGTCGAGGAGTTGGTTGCCTGGGATCGTGCCGTGCGCGACGACGTCTACGACTCCGTGCACCAGATGCGGGTGATCACCCGCAAGATCCGCAGTCTGCTCAAGGATTCCCAGGATTTGTTCGGATTGGCCGACGGCGCATGGGTTCTCGACGAACTGCGCGAACTCGCCGGTGTGCTGGGAGTAGCACGGGATGCCGAGGTGCTCGGTGAGCGGTACGAGCAGGCGCTCAACGATTTCGATGAGTCGTTGGTGCGCGGTCCGGTGTGGGAGCGTCTCGTCGAGGGCGCCCGGCGCCGCTACCAGATCGGGCTGCGGCGCTCGCTGGTGGCGATGCGGTCCAAGAGGTACTTCCGGTTGCTCGACGCGCTCGACGCGTTGGTGGCCAAGCGGCCGGTCACCCCGTTCGGCGAGGAACCTGCGCCCGTCACCATCGATGCGGCGTACAAGCGGGTGCGCAAAGCGGTGAAGAAGGCCGAAGCCGCGGAGAAAGCCGAAGACGACGCCGGCCAGGATGCGGACGAGGCGCTGCATGTCATCCGCAAGCGCGCCAAGCGGCTGCGCTATACCGCCGCGGCCACCGGGGACGACGAGGTCGCCGCGCAGGCCAAGGCGATCCAGGCGTTGCTCGGCGACCATCAGGACAGCGCGGTCAGCCGGGAACACCTGTTAGCCCAGGCCGACGCCGCGCACGCCGCCGGCGAAGACACCTTCACCTACGGTCTGCTGTATCAGCGGGAGAGCGATCTGGCCGAGAGCAGCACCGGGCAGCTGGACCCCGCGCTGCGCAAGCTGGACCAGGCGGTGAAGCGCGCCCGGCG
The DNA here is from genome assembly GCF_059813095.1 of Mycobacterium sp. NGS22. NCBI lineage: Bacteria > Bacillati > Actinomycetota > Actinomycetes > Mycobacteriales > Mycobacteriaceae > Mycobacterium > Mycobacterium sp. NGS22. The sequence goes on along the minus strand of NZ_JCALDY010000020.1, from coordinate 36,495 downwards.
CTGAGCGGCTCATCAGATCCTGGCGTCGATCGCGTCGGGTACCGCGGACAGGAGTTTCGCGTCGGCAGTGAGCAAAGTGAGCCGCTCCACGGACGCCTGGGCGACCAGGATGGCGTCGAATGGATTCTGGTGCGGTAGCCCGGTCAGCTCGCAGGCGAGGGTGTGGCGACGCGTGATTGGAAGGTCCTGCAGGCCGGAGCGGCTGATCGCCTCGTCGAGGTGGTCGGGCAGCGTCAGCTTGCCGAGCGCCGACTTGATGGCCAGCTCCCAGGTGCACGCGGCGGAGACGAAAACCGCCGAGCTTTCGGTAATGCGTTCGCGCGCGCCGATTCCCAGCCGCGGGTTGTCTTCGAGAAGCCAGATCAGGACGTGAGTGTCCAGCAAGAGCCCGGTCATTCGATGCCGAACAAGGCGTTGAGGTCGCGGTCGGTGTCATCGAAGTGGTCTGTGTCGTAACGGAATTGGCCGGCGAGCCCGCCGAAGGCGATGTCGGCACGGTAGTGAGGCACCAGATCGGCCACCGGTTTACCGGCCCGCGCGATGGTGATCTTCTCGCCGTTTTCGACGCGAGTGAGCAGCTGCGACAGATGTGTCTTCGCGTCGTGGATGTTGACCGTCGCCATGAAGACCAGCCTAGTCGACTTAGTCTAGTCGGACTAGGCTGAGCTCAGTGCGGAAGTCGGTCCAGCCAGTTGGAGTTGCCGTCAATCGATTCACCGTCGATGACGACCATGGGCACGCCGGGATGAGGCAGAGCGCGCAGCAACACGAGGTTGTTCGCCGCGATGGAGCGCGGGTCGTAGGGGACCGGCAACCCGAGCTTGATCATTGCCTGCGCTGACGGCGGCGCGCCGGCTCGTTCGGCGAGGCCGGCGAGTTGATCGTTGCTCAGATCCGTCGGACCTTCTTCTTCCGGTTGCTGATCGGCGGAGAAGATCTGCTCGATGAACCGCCAGGTGACCTCGCTCGACCGGGACTGATCGGCGACGACGTAGGACGCGTAGATCGCGCGGCTGTCGTAAGTGCCGCTGGCCGAGTACTTTTCGAGGAAATCGACGAGTCGCAGATTGATGTGCAGGCGGCCGGCCTCGATGCGGCGACCGATCTCGCTGCCCTGCTCGCGGATCATCTTCCCGCTGTGGGGGCACAGCGGATCCAGATACAACTCGATCTGGCCCGGCGCTGCCGGGTCGCCGATCGACAGGATGTCACCGGCCGAGGAGGCATCGGCCGCGTATGCGCGTCCGGGGTTGGACACCAGCAGCGCGGCCAGCAATCCGAGCGTCATCGCGACGGCAATCGATGTTCGGGCGGGCCGACTCACAGAAGCGCTCGCTGTCATAAGCACCATCATGTCGGAAGGATCGGCGGGTGATTCTGCGCGGACGAGTTGGCCTGTAAGCCGGATTCTGTTCCCCGCCGCCGCGGGGGTAACCAACGGCGGCGCGGCGGCGACCATCCATCTGGACACACCGTTGCCGGGTGCCTCGAGCGGCCTACCCGCAGACTCGGGCGAGCAGCCCTCGAACGTCTGCGCAGCCGCACTTTCGGTGCGGCCTTCTTGGCCTTGCTTCGGGTGGGGTTTGCCTAGCCATTCCGGTCACCCGGGATGCTGGTGCGCTCTTACCGCACCGTTTCACCCTTACCATCGCGAGGATGGCGGTCTGTTCTCTGTGGCACTTTCCCGCGAGTCGCCTCGGATTGCCGTTAGCAATCACCCTGCTCTGTGAAGTCCGGACTTTCCTCGACTCGCTACCACAAGGCACGAGCCGCGGCCGCCCGGCCAACTCGTCCGCGACGAACACGGTACTCCCTTTGCCGTGAAATGTGTCAGCTGTCGCCACCTACTCTCAACACGCCGAACGTGTCGCCACTGCGAAAACGGGCCCCCGTTGTCAAGTGGTCAAGACAACATGGCGTGGTGGTGAGCGCCGAGCGTGTCGCTGTTGCGAAATTTCGGCCTGGATTTGGCAGTGGTTACACGTTCGGCGAAGGGGGCCACGGGCAGGTTCGCCGAGCGTGTCGCTGTTGCGAAATTTCGGCCTGGATTTGGCAGTGGTTACACGTTCGGCGAAGGGGGCCACGGGCAGGTTCGCCGAGCGTGTCGCCACTGCGAAAAACCGGCTCGATTTTGACAGTGGCTACACGCTCGGCGACTACAGGTAGGCCGTCTGGTTGACCAGGCGCACCGACGAGGCGCCGTCGGGGTAGAACTCGGCGATGCTCAACGACGCCAGGTCCAGATGCATGCGGTACAACATGCCCGAACCCGCGTCCAACGCCATGCGCAGCAGCAACTTGATGGGGGTGACATGGGAGACCACCAACACGTTCTCGCCACCATAGGTGGCAAGGATGCGGTCGCGTCCCCGACGGACGCGCCGCAGCACGTCGTCGAAGCTCTCCCCGCCCGGCGGGACGGTGCCGGTGTCGTAGAGCCACCGACGGTGCAACTCGGGATCGCGTTCGGCGGCCTCGGTGAAGGTCAGACCCTCCCAGACTCCGAAGTCGGTTTCGATGAGGTCGTTGTCGACGATGACCTCCACCCCCAGCGCCCTGGCCGCCGTCGTCGCGGTGTCATGTGCGCGCTGCAGCGGCGAGGAGATGACGGCGGCGATCCCGCGCCGCTGGCTGAGATACCGCGCCGCCAAACCCGCTTGACGCCAACCAACTTCGTTCAGCGGTGGATTGCCGCGTCCTGAATAGCGGCGTTGCGCCGACATCTCGGTCTGCCCGTGCCGCAACAGCAGCAGCCGGGTGGGGACGCCGCGCGCACCGGTCCATCCCGGTCCTGTGGTGATTTCGTTGGGGGTTTCCGTCGTACCTTTGCGGGCCGCTTCGGTAACGGGCACCGCGACCTTGTCGACGCGACGGTCGGTCTGGGCCGCGGCGTCCATCGCGTCGTTGGCCAGCCGGTCGGCGTAGGCGTTCTGTTCCCGCGGAATCCACGAGTAGCTGATCCGGCGGAACTGCGACGCCAGCGACCGCGCCTCGGCGTGCAGTTCCACCAGGTCGGGGTGCTTGACCTTCCACCGCCCCGACATCTGTTCGACCACCAGCTTGGAGTCCATCAGCACCGAGGCTTCGGTGGCACCCATCTTCACGGCGTCGTCCAAACCGGCGATCAGACCGCGGTATTCGGCGACGTTGTTGGTCGCGCGGCCGATGGCGTGCTTGGACTCGGCCAGCACCGTCTGGTGATCGGCGGTCCACACCACCGCGCCGTACCCGGCGGGCCCCGGGTTGCCCCGCGATCCGCCGTCCGCTTCGATGACCACCTTCATCGCTCAAAACCTTTGACTCGCAACAGGATCGCACCGCATTCCGGGCAGCGCAGCACCTCGTCTTCGGAGGCGGCCGTGATGCGGGCCAATTCGCCGCGGCCGATCTCGATCCGGCAGGCGCCGCACCGATGTCCCTGCAGCGGTCCGGCGCCCGGTCCTCCCCCGGCCCGCAACCGTTCGTAGAGTGCCGAAAGCTCGGAGTCCAGCGACGCTTTCAACACTTCGCGCCGCGATGACTGTTCGCCGCGGGTCTGGTCGATCTCGGCCACCGCCGCGTCGAGGGCCTGCTGGGCGCCGGCCAGATCAGCCTGCAGTCCCTCGATGGTCATCGCCTCGGCGGCCTGCTGCGCCTGTAACTCTTCGCGGCTTTCCATGATTTCCAGCAGCGTGTCCTCCAGGCTGGCCTGACGACGCTGCAGAGTCTCCAGCTCGTGCTGCAGGTCGGAAAGCTGCTTGACGTCGGTGGCGCCGGAGGCGAGCAATGAGCGGTCGCGGTCTTCACGTTTGCGCACCGCGTCGATCTCCGATTCCAGACGCGACACTTCGGCGTCCAGGTCCTCGATCGCAATCTGCAGCGCGGCCAGTCGGTCACTGGCCGCGGTGTGCTCGCCGTGCACCCGCTCGTAGGCCTCGCGTTGCGGCAGATGGGCGGCGCGGTGCGCGATGCGGGACAGCTCGGCATCCAACGTCGCCAGTTCCAGCAGCGAACGCTGCTGTGCCACTTCGGCTTTCATGACGGGTCTCCTGGTCTCGTTCTCAGCATTCGCCCCCACTTGCACTCAGGTTCCACGGGTCGGTGCGCAGGGTGGACACCCGCACCGGCAGCGAAGCCCCGAACCGCGACCGCAACACCGCAGCCGCCTGAGCGCACCACGGGAATTCACTTGCCCAGTGCGCGACGTCGATCAGCGCCACCGGCGAATCCCGACGGTGTTCGTCGGCCGGATGGTGTCGCAGGTCGGCCGTGACGTAAGCCTGCACATCGGCCGCGGCTACCGCGCTCAACAACGAGTCCCCCGCTCCCCCGCAGACCGCCACCCGCGACACCGGCAGGTCGGGGTCGCCCGCCGCCCGCACCCCCCACGACGTCTGCGGCAGCGCCGCGCCGACGCGGGCGACGAAGTCGCGCAGCGATTCCGGTTGTGCCAGCGTGCCGATCCGGCCCAGTCCGGTGCCGGCGGGCGGCGGCGCCAGGGCGAAGATGTCGAAGGCCGGCTCCTCGTAGGGATGCGCGGCCCGCATCGCCGCCAGCACGGCGCCGCGCGACTTGCTGGGCGCGATGACTTCAACCCTGTCCTCGGGCACCCGTTCGACGGTGCCGACGCTGCCGATCGCCGGATTGGCCCCGTCGTGCGGCAGGAACTGGCCGATGCCGGTGACGCTCCAGCTGCAATGCGAGTAGTCCCCGATGTGTCCGGCGCCGGCACCGAAGACCGCGTCGCGCACCGCGTCTGAGTTCTCCTGCGGCACGTAGATGACCCATTTGTCGAGGTCACCGACCGCCGGCGAGCGCTCCAGCACAGCCTCCACGGTGAGGCCGAGCGCGTCGGCCAGCGCGTCGGAAACCCCGGGGGCGGCCGAGTCGGCGTTGGTGTGCGCGGTGAACAACGAGCGGCCCGAGCGGATCAACCGGTGGATCAGCGCACCTTTGGGCGTGTTGGCCGCGACCGTGTCAACGCCGCGCAACAGCAGCGGATGGTGAGCCAGCAGCAGGCCCGCCTCGGGCACTTCGTCGACGACGGCCGGGGTCGCGTCGATCGCAACGGTCACCGACTCCACCGGGTCGGCCGGGTCACCGCATACCAGGCCGACGGAATCCCACGACTCGGCCAGCCGCGGCGGATACGCCTCGTCGAGCACGCCGATCACGTCGGCCAACTGCACGCTCACCGAGTACCTCCGCTGTGCGCGCAGACCGGTAGTTCGGACATGGATTCGACCAGTCTGTCGACCAAGACGGGCCATTCGGCACGCACCGCCGCCCGGAGATACGTGTCGTCCAGACCGACGAAAGTGTCGCAGCGTCGCACCGCGATTCCCTTGTCGCGCAAACTATTTCGTATCGCCTTCGCGGCGGGGCTGCGGAACAGCACAAACGGTGCCGAACCGTCGACCACCGCCACACCTGCCGACTCCAACCCGGCTACCATCGCAGCGCGCAACATCATCAGTCGCGTGGCATCGGCGGCCGCCTCGGCGACGGCCTGGGGCGCGCAGCACGCCGTGATCGCCGCCAGCTGCAGGGTGCCGACCGGCCAGTGCGGGCGCGCGGCGGTCAGCCGGGCCAGCACGTCCGGCGCGCCGAGCGCGTAGCCCACTCGCAGCCCGGCCAGCGCCCACGTCTTGGTCAGGCTGCGAAACACCAGCACGTCGGGCAGTGAGTCGCCGGCCAACGAGTGCGGCTCGTCGGGAACCGAGTCCGCGAAAGCCTCGTCGACCACCAAGATCCGTCCGGGCCGGCGCAACGCCCGCAGCTGCTCGCGGGTGTGCAGCACCGACGTCGGGTTGGTGGGGTTGCCGACCACCACCAGATCGGCGTCCTCCGGCACCCGAGCGGCGTCCAGGGTGTACGGCGGCGGTAGGACGACGTGGCGCACCGGTACACCGGCCGCGCTCAGGGCGACCTCCGGCTCGGTGAACGAGGGCGCGATCAGCGCCGCCAGGCGCGGGCGCAGGTTGGCCAGTAACGCGAACCCTTCGGCCGCGCCGGACAGCGGCAGCACCTCGTCCCGGGCCCGGCGGTGCCGCGCGGCGGCGGCGTCCTGGGCGGCGTGGAGCTCCGCGGAGCCGGGATAGCGGGCCAGGTCGGCCAGTCGCGCGCTCAACCGCTGCACCAGCCACGCCGGCGGCTGCGCGTGCCGGACATTGACGGCGAAATCCAGCATGCCCGGCACGACGTCTTGATCACCGTGATAACGCGCCAGCGCAAGCCGGCTCGACGCGCTCGGATCTGGACGTGCCATCACTGAAACCTTAGTGCGCGATCGGCCAGGCCAGACATCCGGCGCAGCCCTGCGCCACCCATCTAGGACAATGAGGGGCGTGACACGCTCGATCGCGGACGAGGCGCCGCAGCTGGTGATCTTCGATTTGGACGGCACCCTGACCGATTCGGCACTGGGCATCGTGTCCAGCTTCCGCCACGCCCTCACCCACATCGGCGCCCCCATCCCGGACGGCGACCTGGCGGCCCGCATCGTCGGGCCGCCGATGGACGAGACGTTTCACGCCATGGAACTCGACGGGCGGGCCGACGAGGCGATCGCCGCGTTTCGGGCCGAGTACGGCGCGCGGGGCTGGTCGATGAACACCCTGTTCGACGGCATCGCGGCACTGCTGGCCGACCTGCAGACAGCCGGGATCCGGCTGGCGGTGGCCACCTCCAAACTGGAGCCGACGGCTCGGCGCATCCTCGCCCATTTCGGCGTGGAGCAGCACTTCGAGATCATTGCCGGCGCCACCGCGGACGGCTCCCGCAAGTCCAAGACCGAGGTCCTGGCGCACGCCATCACCCAGTTAGAGCCGCTGCCCGAGCGGGTGCTGATGGTCGGCGACCGAAGTCACGACGTCGACGGCGCCGCCGCGCACGGCATCGACACCGTGGTGGTCGGCTGGGGTTATGGACGTGCCGACTTCCCCGACCGGATCGGTGTCACCGGCGTGACGCACGTCGCGACGGTCGACGAGTTGCGCAGGGCGCTCGGTGTCTGAGCACGAACTGCACGTGACGTTCGTGTGCACCGGCAACATCTGCCGCTCCCCGATGGCGGAGAAGATGTTCGCCCACCAGATCCAGGAGCGCGGACTGGGCGACGTCGTCCGGGTGTCCAGCGCCGGCACCGGCAACTGGCACGTCGGTGAGGGAGCCGACCGGCGGGCCAAGCGCGTACTGCGCGACCACGGCTATCCCACCGCTCACCGCGCAGCCCAAGTCGACGACGAGCATCTGCAGGCCGATCTGGTGGTGGCGTTGGGCCGCAACCATGTCCGACTGCTGCGCGATCTGGGAGTGGAGGACCAGCGGCTGCGGATGCTGCGTTCGTTCGACCCGCGGTCGGGGGCTTACGCGCTCGACGTCGAGGACCCCTACTACGGCGACCACAGCGACTTCGAGGAGGCGTTCGTGGTCATCGAGTCCGCGCTGCCCGGTCTGCACGATTGGGTCGACGAGAGACTCGCGCAGAACGGATCCGGTTGATGTCCCGCAGAGTTCCCAGCCTCGGGTTCCTGCTGCGGCCGGGATGGGTGGCGCTGTGGCTGGTGTGCATCGCATTCACCTACCTGTGCTTCACCGTGCTGGCACCGTGGCAGCTGGGCAAGAACACCAGGACGTCGCGGGAGAACCAGCAGATCGCCGATTCGCTGAACACGCCGCCAGCACCGCTGAAAACACTGTTGCCGCAACAGGATTCGTCGGCCCCCGATGCGCAGTGGCGTCAGGTGACGGCCACCGGCCATTACCTGCCGGACGTACGGGTGCTGGCCCGGCTCCGCGTCGTGGACGGCGACCAGGCGTTCGAGGTGCTGGCGCCGTTCGTCGTCGACGACGGGCCGACGGTTCTGGTCAACCGTGGTTACGTGCGGCCCGAGAGCGGCTCGCACGTGCCGCCGATTCCGCGGCCACCCGATCACACGGTGACCATCACCGCGCGCCTGCGCGATTCGGAGGCGACCCTGCCGGGCAAGGAGCCGTTCACCAGAGACGGCTACCAGCAGGTGTATTCGATCAGCACCGGCCAGGTGTCGGCGTTGACTGGGGTGCCGTTGGCCGGGTCGTATCTGCAGTTGGTGGAGGGCCAGCCCGGCGGGCTCGGCGTGATCGGGGTACCGCACCTGGATGCCGGCCCGTTTCTGTCCTACGGCATCCAGTGGATCCTGTTCGGCGTCGTGGCCCCGTCCGCGCTGGCATATTTCGTCTATGCCGAGGTCCGCGCTCGGCGCCGGGAGAGACAGGTCCGTCCGGCTCAGCCCCACGACGCACCCACCGGCGGTCCCGCGCCACCGGACCAGTCGATGACCGTCGAGCAGAAGCTCGCCGATCGGTACGGACGCCGACGCTAGCGCGGCCGGATGCCATAGTGAGCAGATGAGCGCTGGGTCAGACGTCGGCGACGCACCCGCGGCGCGCAGTTCTGCCAGACCGTTCGCGTTGCGGCTGACCGATGTCGGCAAGACCTACGGCGCCGAGCCCACCCGGGTCGTCGCCCTGCACGGGGTGAACCTGGAAATCCGGGCCGGTGAATTCGTGGTGCTGCTCGGGCCGTCCGGATCGGGAAAGACGACCCTGCTCAACATCATTGGCGGAATCGACCAGCCGACGCAGGGTCAGGTCGAGGTCGGTGGCGCCGATGTCACAAGCCTGAACCGCAAGTCGCGCACCCGGTACCGCCGCGAGCAGGTCGGGTTCGTCTTCCAGTTCTTCAACCTGGTACCCACCTTGACCGCGCGGGAGAACGTCGAACTACTCGCCGAACTGACCGCACCCGACGCCCCCTCGCGCAGTCGCGCCGCGCTGGAACGGGTGGGTGTCGGAGACGTTGCAGATCGCTTTCCCGCTCAGCTTTCGGGCGGTCAGCAACAGCGGGTGGCCATCGCCCGGGCCATCGTCAAACAGCCCCCGCTGCTGTTGTGCGACGAACCCACCGGAAGCCTGGATCTGGTCACCGGGCGACACGTCCTGGCCGCGCTGGGTGACCTGGCCCGTGGCGGTGGGCAGACAGTCATCGTGGTGACCCACAACTCCGAGATCGCGCGCATGGCCGACCGGGTGCTGTGGTTACACGCGGGCGCGATCAGCAAGACAGAGATCGTCGAAAACCCGGTGGACGCAACGGACTTGGACTGGTGAGTCGCGCACTGCGCCGCAAACTGCGCCGGGACGTGTGGCGGGAACGATGGCGATTCGCCGCTATCGCCGTCGTGATGGCAATCGGTGTGGCCGTATTCGTCGCCGCCACCGACAGTTACCGCAATCTCGATCAATCCTTCGACCGGTCCTATTCCAGTCAACGGCTGCCGGACGCGGTCTTGTCCGGACCCGGGGCCTTTCACCTGCGCGATGCCGTCGCCGCACTGCCGGGCGGCCCGCTGGTCGAGGCGCGCCATCAAGCCGACGTCGGGATCCGGGTGGACCGGCACGCGCTCTACGGCCGCGCCGTCGGGGTACCCGAGGCGAAGCAGCCGAGCGTGTCGCTGCTCGACGTGCGGGCGGGTGCACTGCCTCGCGACGGGCATGTGCTGGTCGAGCAGCATCTGGCCGACCACTATCACCTCGATCCGGGCGGAACCGTCGAGTTGCTGGGAAGTCAAGGCTGGCAACGCTTTACCGTCTCGGGCACCGGCCTGTCGACCGAATATCTGTGGCCGGCACGCTCGGCCCAGGAAGTGCTCACCACCCCGGAGGATTTCGGTGTGGTGTTTCTGCCCGACGAGGAGTTGCAGCGCGTGCTGCCGAATGCCACCGATCAGTTGGCCGTCTACGCACGTGACCGCTCGGCTGCCGCCGCCCTGACCGAGTCGGTGCGCCGGCTTGCCGGAGACGCCGGGCTGCAGTTCGTCGCACGCGAGGATCAGCCGTCCTTTCACACGTTGCGCGACGACGTCATGCAGTTCGGCAGCCTCGCCGGGATTCTGCCGTGGCTGTTCCTCGCGGCTGTCGCGCTGGGCACCTATGTGCTGCTCTTCCGTATCGTCGCCGCACAGCGGGCCGTCATCGGAACCCTGATCGCCAACGGCCTGTCCGCGGGCGCCGTGCGCCGGCACTATCTGGCCTACGGGGTGGCATGTGCGGCGATCGGCGTGCCGCCCGGGCTGCTCGGCGGTTACCTGTTGGCGCAATGGATTACGTCGAAGTACACGACTGCCATCGCGTTGCCGATGCGTCTCACCGCGATTCATCCGGTGACCTACCTGGTCGCTGCCGTCGCCGCGTGCGCCGTCGCGCTGCTGGCCGCGTCGGCACCGGCCCGTGCGGCCGCGCGGATGTCACCCGCCGAAGCCATGCGGGTAGCCCCACCGCTGCAGCGCGGCCCGACGATCAGGATCGGCTCACGCCTTTTACTGGGACGGATACCGGCGCGGTGGCGAATGATGTTGCGGGCCATCGGTCGGAACCGTCGGCGGACGGTGCTCACCGTAACGGGTGTTGCCGTCGCGGTCGTCTTGGTGATGGTGTTCGCCGGCATGCGCGACACCCTGCCCGGCATGGTCAACCGGCAGTTCGGTCAAATCGCCAAGCAGGACGGGGAAGTCGTGCTGTCCGGGCCGGCCGATGCGGTGGTGGACGGGTTGCGCGCGGATCCCGAGGTGACCGCCGCGGGGCCTTACAGTGCGCACGGCGTCACGGTCACCGCCGGCGCACACCGTTACGAAACCCAGCTGATCGGGCTGGCGCCGCAGCCCCAGATGCACACGTTCCCGGCGGAATCCGGCGCCGACCGGCTGCCGCAAGACGGGGTTCTGCTGGGAGTCGGTTTGCGCGACCTGTTGTCCACTTCGCTCGGGGACCGCATCGACATCGCGGTCCCGCAGTACGGGCTGCGATTCACCGAGCGGGTAGCGGGATTCGTCGACGAACCGTTCTCACCCGTCGTCTACATCTCGCTGAATCGGCTACGAGCACAAGCCGATCGGCTTCCGGTCAACGGCGTGCTGGTCAAACTCAAGCCCGGTGCCGACCAGCGCTCATTCGGGGACCGGATGGCCGCGGTACCCGGAGTCGTCGCGTACCGTTCGACGACATCGCTGGCATCGACCATGCGGAAAGCCTTCAGTCTCTACGACACCCTGGTCAGCATCATGCTCGTCTTCGCGGCCGTCATGGCGGCCGCGCTGCTGTACAACGCCATGTCCGCCAACATATCCGATCGACTCGGCGAGCTCGGAGCGTTGCATGCCCAAGGAATGGGTGCCGGCATGTTGTCCCGGCTGATCGCCGCGGAGAATTTAAGCCTCGCTTTACTCGCCGTCCCGTTCGGCGTGGTCGGCGGCGCGCTGCTCGCCGACGGCCTGCTGTCCACCTATCACAGTCTGGGTTACCGCCTGAGACTCGAGATGCGCGCGACCACGCCGGTGGTGGTGGCGGGCGTCATTCTCGTGGCCGCGGCATTGGCCCAATTGCCGGTGGCGCGACGGGTTTACGGAATCGATCTGGCGCGGATCGGGCGCGAACGCGCGCTGTGAGCGTCGACGGCACCGTCACGGCGCCGTCAACTCCGACGCCGTGATCTCTCGCGGTGGCGTCGGATCCAGTGCGGCCGCGGGTCCGATGGCGGAGGTGAAGTCCGACCACAACCGGGCCGCGCGAATGAAGCGCTGCGAGATCAGGCCGCGAGAACGCCGGATCGACTCGACGAAGTCAGTGGCCGCCAGCCGGATTGCGTCCGGCCACAACTCGTTTCGCACCCACGCGGCGGTGGGCTGGTATGCGGTGCCGACGAGTTGGGCGATCGGCACCTCGGCCGCGCCCGCATCGGCATGCGGGCGTCGATGCCAGTGGGTGGATCCATGGGTATGGGCCAGGACCAGTTCGCCGGCATCGGATCCGGCGGTGATGGTGTGCATCAGCCGCGCGAAGTTGTCGGGTTCATCGGCGCACAGTTCGTTCTGGATCAGCACGTCCACTGTGACGTCGCCGAGGACGACGCGGCCGGCGACGAAGGCGCTGGGCGGGCCTTCCGTGGGTTGCGGCACCGCGATCCGTGCCGGAGTGAGCGGGCCGAGGAAGGTGCTCAGGATGGTGAACAGCGGATAGGCGACGTGAACCGACGATCGGGCATGCACGTAGCGGATGGGCGACAGCCGGTCGAGACGCTGTGCGGCGGCGACGAATTGGCGCATCGGCGCGATGCGGCTGTAGAAGTCGTTGACGGCGTAGGTCGTCGAGTGCGCTTTGGCGACCCGCAGCAGCGACAGCATCTCGTCGGCGTGCACCGGTTGTTCCTGCATGACGTGGATGCCTCGGGTGAGCAATTGCGCACTGATCCGGGTGCCGTCGCCGCCCACCACACCGGCGCGCACCACCACGAACGCGACGTCGACCGGCGGCAGACTGTCCAGATCCGTATACAGACGCAGTCCCAGGCCGTCCGCCACTCGTGCGGAGGCCCCAGAGCCGTTGGACACCAAGCCGATCAGCTCGACCGGTGAACTCGGCGCCGTCAAGGCTTCGGCGTAGACCGCACCGAAGGTCGCTCCGACGACGAGTGCTCGCGGCCGCTGCGTCACAGGCAACCCTCCTCGATCAGCGGCGGCGCCCCGGCCGAGGTCAATTCCGCCTGCGGCACGGCGTCGATCATGAAATTCAGTGCCTGCCAGGGCTCCTCGATACGCCAGAACGCGCGGGCACCCGCCGGCATGTCTGCGACCCGCAGGGCCGCGAAGGCTGTCAGCGCACCCGTCACGCGGTAGCTGTCCGGACAGCTGAAGGCGACGGTGGTCGGGCCCGCGGTCGCGACGATCGCGAAATACGGTCGGCGCCCGAACAGATCCAATCTGGCCGCCGACAGCACCTCCGCCGGGCCGCATGATCGTTGGTCGTCCAGGGCCAGTAACTGCATCGCACGCGTGGTGTGCGCCCCGTCGAACACGTTCAGCCAACACAGATTGCCGATGTCGAGATGCGCTGCCACGGCTATTGTTTCGGCATCCAGATGCGGGTGGACGCTGGCCGAACCCGGAAAGAACCCCGCTGGGGCGGGCTCGCACTCGCTACGGCCGATCCGGCGGACCACCCCGTCGCAGAGGGCGGCGCCGGGGTGGCTGTCCGTGTCGTGCAGGCTGGCCAGATATTCGAGCACCGACGCCTCGGTCAGCGGTTGCAGTCCGCCGCACCAGACGGTGACCGGTTGTCGCCCGTCGAGCAACCGCAACAACAATCCGGATAACCCGGGCTGCACACCGGTCTGCAGGAGGATGGGAACCGTTGCCGTCGTGAGCCGGTCGAGCAGCGCTGAGTCACCACCCGGGTCGACGTAGGGCACCCCGGCTGCGACGGCGACAGCGGCCACCTGAGCGCTGAGTTGTCGTGACGGCCCGGCGCAGTTGATCACGACATCGCACCCCGCGACGACGTCCGCCACCGCCGACAGGTCGGTGAGGTCGACCACGGCCGTGTCGACATCGGATCCCGCCTCGCGCAGCCGTCCCTCGTCACGACCGGCGAGCAGCAGCGAGGTGTCGCTGTCCCGTGTCAGGACGTCCAGGCAACTGCGGCCGACCGCGCCGGTACTGCCGAACAGCAGGACCCGTTTCACGGGCCGGGCGTCCACGAGTCCACCAACATCGCGGCGACGGACCGCGCGTTGTCGCCAGTGAGACAGTCGAAGTGGTTGCCGTCGATGTCGCTGATGGTCAACTCGCCCAGGCAGTAGTCCGCCCAGAACGCGGTCATGTCTTCCTGCAGTGTCGGCAGGAAATGGATGTCGCCGCGCTGCCGCAGGAAATGGATGTCGCCGAGGAACGGCTCGGCCGCTCCGTGCACGACGGCCCGCAGGCTGTGCACGAAGCTCGAGCGCAGTTCGCGCAGAGACTCGACGTCCCAGGACTCACCCAGCACGCCGGATTCGGCCAGCAGCTCGAGCCTCGGGTCACCGGCTTGCGCGCTGCGCTGCAGGCATTCCGCGAGCACGGGTTCGGCGACGCTGCGCAGGGCGCCAGCTGGTATCACGTCGGCGTAGCGGGCGCGGGCGCGGGCGAACGCGCCGCGGACCGCGTGGTCGTCGACTTGCAGACCGAGGACTTCCGGTGCCACGCCGAGGATTTGCGCAAAACAGTAATCGAGCACGTCGTCGTCCTCGACGTCCATCGGGACGCGGTAGGAGCTGACCACGGTCACGGTGCCGATGTCGATGCCCGACTCCTCCAGGCACTTGGCTATCTCGGCGGCCAGCAACCCCCCCATGCAGTAGCCGAGCAGATGAACCTTGCGGGGTGCCAACGCGACGATCGGCGCGCAGTATCGCGCGGCCAACGTGGTGAACAACTCCGCAGGTTCGATCCTGCAGTAGCCGTCCCCCGGAACCCGTTGCAGCCCATACAGATCGGTGATCCCGGCCGCGCTCAGGTGTGGAATCAGATGATGGTAGGGGGCCAGTCCCCCGCTGCCGTCGTGCACGCACACCACCAGCTCGGTACCGCGGATGAGTCCTTGGCCCGCACCGAGGTAAACCAGGGGCGAGACGCGCGACGGCTGCTCCGGCGGGCTCGGCGCGGAACGCGGTGCGCGTACCGCGTCGGCGGCCGCGGCGAGGGTGGAGTCGGAGACCATCGCCCGCAGCAGATCGTCCCAGGCCAACCCGGCGGCTTCGGGGACCTCGCGACGGATCCGGGCGATCGCCTGCGCCATCAGCAGTGAGTCACCGCCCAACAGGAAGAAGTCCGAGGCCGGCGTCAGAGCTTGACGTTCCAGTCCGAGCACCGATCCCCAGATCCCCGCGATGCGAGATTGCATGCCGTCCAGGTCTTCTGGTCGTCCCGCAGTCGCCAGACCACCGGCGCGACCCGCGGATCGAAGGGTCTCGAGTTCTGCCGTCACCGCCGTCCGGTCGATCTTTCCGTTGGCGGTGAGCGGCAATGCGGGTAGGCAGATGATCTGTTGCGGCACCAGGTAACTCGGCAGCACCTGCCTTGCCCGCTCGGTCACGTCCGCCGGCCGCAGCGCGTGCGCGGTGGAGGCGGTATCGCACCAGAAGACGTGTTGACCCAGCCAGCCGAGCGGGTGATCCGGGGGCGGGAAGGTCTGCACTTCACCGAACGGCGACCGGTCGAGAGCGTTGCGCCACTGCGTATATGACAGAAACGCGGCGTTGGTCCCGGCTCGCGCGTCGGTGAAGCCGTGCAGGCCCTCCTTGAATTCCATCGAGATCATCAGCGGGTGGTTGACCGCTGTGGCGTCGATGAAGACCAGCGCTCCCCCGGGTGCCAGGAGCAGGTCCAGCCGGTTGAGTGTGGTGTCGATGTTTGTTGCGTTGTGCAGCACGTTGGCAGCGACGATGACGTCGAACGAACCGGGCGGAAAGCCCTGCTCTGCGGCCGAATGGTTGACGTCGAACATCCGGTAGTCGATGAAGTCGTGCTCGGCGAACTGCTGGCGGGCGCGGACGAGGAAGAAGTTCGACACGTCGGTGAAGGTGTAGCGCACGGGGTAGGGCGCGAGCGCGGTCACCAGTCCCGCGCTGGTGCCGCCGACACCGGCCCCGACTTCCAGTACCCGCAACGGTCGCTCCGGCGTTGCGTGGCTCGCGCGGCTTGCGACGCCGGACACCACCAGGCTGTTGGTGTACCGGCTGAGCAGGTTGTCGCGGTAGGCGGCCGTCGCGGTGTCAACCGTCCCCTCGCGAAACAACAACCCGAGCGGATCCACGGTGCCCGCGAGCAACCCGGGAAGGTTCTCGATGCATTCGCCCACATATGCCAGCAGGTCGTCGCCGTAGTCCACCGCCGCACCCAACTCGCGTGCCCGCTGCCAGGCCACAGCACAGTCCGAAAGTTCTTGGAAATCTTCGAGTTCCAGGATGCATCCCGGGTGTCGCGTCACGCGCCTCTCGTCGGCGAGCGCGTCCAGCCAGCGATGGAACAGCCGCTGCAGCCGGTCGGGCACCGAGAGCCGGCGCGCCAGTTCGTCGACGGTGACCCGTTCGCGCGGGCCCATTGCGGTGGCCAGCACCGCGCACATGCTGTCCAGTGCGGCCGCCCGGGCCGAGGCAGCGAATCGCAGGATCGCCCCGGTGTCCAGGTCGGCGATCTGGTGGTGGTGTGCCTTTTCCATGTCGCGCCGGATCGCCGCTGCGCGGCAACGGCGTTCGGACAACTCGTCGTCGGTTGCGGCGTCGGGGACCACCGCGGCCGCGAGGATCCGATCCTGCGGTGCCTGACCGAGCGCCGTGCTCATCGCGGTCCGCACTCCCGGCAGGTTGCACAGTGCCGAGTCCACCTCCGCCAGTTCGATGCGGTGGCCGCGAATCTTGACTTGATTGTCGCGTCGGCCGAGCAGTTCGATCACGCCGTCGTCGATGAGCCTGCCGTAGTCGCCGGTCCGGTACAGTCGCTCGCCGCTGACCGGGTGTGTGACGAACGCTGCCGCGGTGCGGGCCGGATCGCCGAGGTAACCCTGCGCGAGACCCGTTCCGCCGATGTGTATCTCACCGACCTGCCAGGGTGCGGCCGGCTCGCCGCGGTGGGTCAGCACATGCACACTCTGGTTGCGCATCGCGGTACCGTACGGGACGCTGCGCGCGTACCGTCGTGCCTGCATCGGGTGGCAGATCGACCAGATCGCCGCCTCGGTCGCCCCGCCGAGGCTGAGCATCGCCGCCCGCGGCGCCAACGCGGCGATCTGTTTGGGCTGGGACACCGGGATCCAGTCCCCCGACAGCATGACGTGGCGCAGCGACGGCAACGTCGTCCGCCGGTCGACGTGGTCCACTAGCAGTTGCATCTGCGCGGGAACCGAATTCCACACGGTGACACCGTGTGCCGAGATCGCGTCGAGCCAGGCTTGCGGATCGTTACCGCCGGCCGCGAACACCAGGGTGCCCCCGGCGCCCAGTATCCCGAAGATGTTGTAGACGGACAGGTCGAAGGTGTGCTGCGACACCGCGAGCACCGCATCGGTCGCGCAGATGCCCAGCCGATCGTTGACGTCGGCCACGGTGTTGAGTGCGGCGCGGTGACTCACCATGACGCCCTTGGGGATTCCGGTCGATCCCGACGTGAAGATGACGTAGGCAGTGTCGTCCGGTTGCGCCCGATCCGGTGGGGGCGCCGTCCGGGCCAGCCAGGTTGCCGGGTCGGCCAGCAACCGCTCGATCGGTCCGCCGGGTTCGCACACCACAGCGGGTGAACACTGTTCGCTGAGCTGCGCGATCCGGTGCTCCGGCCACGTCACGTCCAGCGGGACGTAGGCGGCGCCGGCCAGCATGGTGCCCAGGATCGCCGCCACCTGAGTTCGCCCTTCCGGCAAGCGGATTGCGACATGATCACCGGAGTCCACACCGGCCGCCGACAATTCGGCGGCGACCGACGAAGCGGCGGATAGCAATTGTGCGTAGGTGGTGGACTGATCCCCGTGCCTGATCGCCACCGCCTGCGGAGTCCGGGCCGCGTGCTGCAGAAACCCCGAGTGCAGCAGGGCGTTCGGCGCAGCCCGCACTGAGGTGGGCGCCGGCGCGGTTGCGGGCAGCACCGGCCGGTCCCAGGCCGGCGGGTCGGTGCTCAGGGTTTCCAGCACGGTGCGAAGGTCGGCGAACGCGCGGTCGAGCACCTCGGGGGCGATCCCGTCGTCGCGGGTGTCCCAGTTGATCTCGCAGGCACCGTCGAGCGCGAAAACCTGGCAATCCAACAGCACTTGGGGGGTCTGGCTCAGTCCCCGGCCCGGTATGGGACGCAGGAACGACGATTCGGCGCTCACGCCGGCACCCAGCGTGGAGGTGAGCACGACGGGCGAGAGTTCGCCGCGGGTTTCGTCACCGTGCGCCAGCATGCGCGCGACGTCCACCCCGCTGACACCGGCATGATCCATATCGTCGAACAACCGGCCGCCGATCACGCGCAGCAATTCGGCGAACGTGCGCTGCCCGCCGACGTCGACTTCCAGCATGCTGGTGCCGGTGAAATCCCCGACCAGTCGGCCGACCTCGGGGGTGAAGAGCTGACGAGTCATGGTCGTCAGGGTCAGCGAGAAGTGGTCGCGGTCACCGTAGCGGCCCAGCACCGAGCTGAACGCGGCGGCGATCGCGACGCTGGCGGTGCCGCCGTGTGCGGTCGCGTGCCGGGTGAAGGCAGCGAATTCGTCTGCCGGCAACCGCATCGACCGTCGCGAAAAGCTCGGCGCTACTTCGGCCTCGGGCGCGGACGGCAACAGCGGCAACGTAATCGGCGGCGGCAGCTGGTCGAGCCGGGCCCGCCAGTAGTCCAGGTCTCGTTGCCGCCGGTGCGATCCGGCGGCCGACTCACGGTAACGGATCACATTGAGCAGGTAGTCGCGGAAGCTGAAACCTGCTGCGGGGGGAGTGTATTCCGGGTCCAGCAGACAGTGCCCGAAGTCGGTCATCAAGAGGAAGATGCTGACGAAGTCGGCGATCAACAGGTCCACCGACACGTGCAGCACGGTGTCTTCCGGGCCGATCGTGACCACGACGTCATACATCGGGCCCATACCCAGCGGGTAGGTGCGCTGCGCGAGTTCGTCGGCGACACGGGCGCGTTCGCCGGCGATGTGCCGACTGTCGGTGCTCTCACGGATGGCGATGCCGTCGGCCAGGTCCGGCTGGATGACCTGGTAGCCGTCGGGGTGCACGACGCAGCGCAACATGTCGTGGGCCTCGACGACCTTGCGCCACGCGGTCCGATAGGACTCGGCGCTCGGTGTCGCGACACTGCGGTCCACGGTGAACTCCGCATAGCCGTGACAGCCGACACCACCCCACCGGAACGCCGACGTGCGGCCGACCGCATAGGCCGCCTGCACGTCGGTCAGCGGGAACGGCTCGAACCTGTCCTGCGGCGCCCGAACCACTTCCGTCTCGCTCGTCAGCGCCGCGATGACGTCGGCTTTGGCCGCGGACAGTTGCGCCTTCAGATCCGCGCCGAGGACCCCCTGGGGCGCCCGGAAACGCAGGTTCTCGCCGTCGACCCAGAGCTGTACGCCGACGCGGCGCACCCGGTCGATCAGCTCGGCAACGCTCACAGCACGCCCTCTTCGAAGTCCGCCTCGGCTGCGCTCGCCGCCAGAGCCGTCCTGAGACTGCGGGCGAAGTCCCCGATCACCGGATGCTCGAACAGCAGCCGTAGCGTCGCCGTGCCGGACACCTCCCGGCTCAACTGCTCGACCACTCGCGTGGCGGCAACCGAGTCACCGCCGAGCTGAAAGAAGTTGTCGCGCGAATCGACCCGCGGCCTGCCCAGCGCCGCAGCGCAAATCGTCAACACGCGTTCGTCGAACTCGTCGCCCGGGTCGTTCGGCGCCGACACGCCGTAGGCGCCGGCGGCCACCATGGCGCTGACCATCGCCTCGAGGTTGCGCCGCGCCACCTCCGCGGGGATCGCCTGCGTGACGAAGTCCCACGACAGTGCCAGCGATCCGGCCTTCTCCCACATCTGGAAGTCGAGCACCGTCTGCGGTGTCTGAGAGAGGCCGAATGTCATTGCGCCGAAATCGAATCCCGATGCGGCGACCGTATCGAGCAGGCCCAGTCCACTGGTGAACACGACCGGGAAGACCGCGTCCGACGGCCGGCCGTGGTGGCGCAGCAGTTCGCGCTGCAGCCATATCCCGTCCGCAACCCGGTGCGACAGATCGGTGATCAGTTGCCGCTGCAGCCGACGGGCTTGCTCCCAGATCGACAGGGTCGCATCGACATTGCATTCCACCAGCAGTAGCGAGGTGAAGTCACCGATGACGTCCTCGATCCCGGGAACACCCGGGTCGCGGTCGAACAAGGTGACGTTGACGCAGAAGTGGGTGGTGGCCGTCCACTGCGCGAGCACTCGGGCGTAATTGGCCAGCAGGAACGAGGCCGGGGTGACCTGTTCACTCCGGCAAGCCGCACCGATGCGCTGCCAGTCCGGCGCGGCCACAACGGCTTCCACTCGTTCGAACACCGGTGTGCCGACGTCGAAGAGCACCGACATGGGCGCCAAGGGGGGCGCGGGCGGCAGCGTCGGCAACCGCGCCCGCCAGTAGTCACGGCTTGCGGCCAGCTGCGGCAACGCGGTTTCGTCCGCGTCGGGCGACAACTCGGGATGGGTGCGCAGGTAGTCGGCGAAAGTCGTCTTCAACGCCGGCAATTGGTCGCTGGTGCCGCCGCGGTAGAGATAATCCAGCTGCGCAAGCGCGATCATCATGCTGGTCCCGTCGAGCATGACGTTGTCCATGCTGATACCCACGATGCTGCGCCCGCCGTTGCCCACCTGCACGCCGAAGTCGATCCCGGGTCGCGTCATTATGTCGATCACCTGGTCACGCATTCGTGCCCGCACGTCGTCGTAGTCGTGCACGACGGGTTCGATCGGCGCCGCGTGCACGATCGCCGTCGTCGCGGTTGCCACCGTGGTGCGCAGTCCGGGGTGGTGCGCGACGAGTCGACGTGCGGCGACGTCGAATCTCGGCCGGTCGAACCCGGTTGTCTCGAACTCGAAGTAACAGTGCGCCGCTACCCCGCTGAGCATGAACCCGCCCTGCCGTCCGGCCAGATATGCCCGCTGCACGGCGGTCAGCGGAAACTCGGCACCCTGGTCGGCCTGGGGCCGGGGTGTCTGCCGCACCGGTTGCGGCGCTGCGGGTACGCCGGCGTGCGCGGCGAGTTCACCGAGTACCGGGTAGTTGAACAGGTCGACGAGGGCCAGCCTTGTGAACCCGGCGGCGCGTAGCTCGGCATAGACCCGGGTCGCCACCAGGCTGTCGCCGCCGAGCAGGAAGAAGTCGTCGGTGGCGGCGGGCACCGCGGCAATGTGCAAGTGCCGCTGCCAGACCCCGGCTATCTGGGCCAGCACGGCTTCGTCAGCGCCAGTGACGGTCTTCGTGACGGCCCTTGGCTGTACCCGGTGGGCAAGGTCCGCGGCTTGCGGTCGAGGCAGCCGCGGCTGCTGGTCGGCGACGAGCGTCAGCCCCGGGCCGTCCTGCACCATTTGCGTTGGCCGCCAACGGCTTTGGGCGATGAACCGCCACCACTGGTCCGGGGCGTGCAACGAGCCCCGCGTGAGCAGCGTCGGGTTGAGCACGGCGGCGCCGGCCAGCGTCGCGGGGGTGACTTCGCAGACCTCGGCCACCCACAGCCAGCCGCCCTCGGTCACCGTGAGCGCATCGAGGATCGTCGCGGGTTCGGGCAGTTGGTGCAACGAGCCGCAGCAGAGCACGACGTCCACGGCGGGCGCGCTGCTCGGTGACGTGACGGGCACGGTCTGCAGTTCTCGGCCGGCAGCGATCTCGGCCAGCACCGGATTCGGTTCGTAGCAGAAGTATTCGTCGGCGACCGCACCGACCGACGCTGTGATTCGTCGGGTGATCAGCCCGGTCCGAGAGCCGATTTCCAGGAGGCGTAGCCGGCGGCCGAGTCGGCGGGCATGCCCGAAGATGCGTTCGGTCAGCTCGTCGAGGGCCCGTTGCAGCCGCTCGTCGGCCAGCAGCATCACCTCGGGGGCGAGTTGCGGGTCGCCGATCAGCGTCTGCGGTGACGCCGCTCCGGTGACGATATCGGCCAGTCGCCGCGACGCCCGCCGCACGTCGTGCGCCGGGTTCGGCGCGTATTCCCGCCAGCGTCGCACCAACTGCGCATACTCCGGGCGGATCCGCTCGGAGTCACACAGACCCGCTGCTTCGGCAATCACCGCAGCGGCCCAGCAGGATTCGGCGACGGCCTCTTCGACCTGACCGGCATGCCGGCGCACCGCGCGCTCGAAATGTGCAAACGCCGCCGCCAGCGGTTGATCGGCCACCATACCGGCCGCGATGTCCCAGCTGATCCGGGCACCACCCTGGTCGTCCTCGACCTGACAGTCCAACCAGATCCCGGGTGTCTGGGTCAACGAGCGGACACTCACCAGCTCTGCCCGCCCAGCCGGGATGAGGCCCAGCGTGCTGGTGAACACGACCGGATAACCGGTCGAATCGGCCGAGCGCAGCGCGGCCAGCTGGCCGGTGGCATCCGTGCTGTTGCCGACCGCACGCCACAGCTGTTGCTGCGCGGCGCTTACCGCTTCCGGCGAGCCCGGCTGAACGACGCGATAATCGGTGTCGCACAGCGCCAATCGGGTGAAGTTGCCGAGCACCTCGCGATCGGTCGGCGCATAGTCGGGTCGGTGTGAGACCGGGACGACAACGGCGAACTGCTCGCCCGCGCCGATCGAATGCAGCGCGTCGGTGAACGCTTCGAAGATCAGCGCGGTGGGGGTCACGCCCTGTTGCGCTGCCTGATCACGCAGCTCGGCGAACTCCCGCGGGCGCAGGTTGAAGCTGCGACGTTCGAAACGGGTCGCCGTGGCGGCGTCACGGCCGGTAAGCGGCAGCACCGGCGGCGCACTGAATTCCTCGGCCACAGGCATGGTTTCGGTGACGAAGCGCGCGAAGACGTCGACGGACGGATCGACCGGTCGCGGCCGCTGATCCTGTTGATAGTCGGCGACGATCGTCGCGATCACGGTGGCCAGGCTGCGGGCGTCCAGGCTCAGGTAGTTGACCAGCAGACCGACATGGCGCGACGAGCCGGACAGCGCGTAAGACCGGATCGCCGGGACCGCCCGGGGATCGGACGACTCGTCCGCCATGTGGCGCAGCAACGCGTCCGGGTCGGACCCGGCGACCGTGACCAGGGCCGCCGGTCCGACGTCGGCGTGTACGCGTTGGCTGGTGTCGGACTCCAATGCGCAGCGCAGCACCGCGAATTCGTCGATGCAGCGGCTGACGGCGGCGGCGAAGCGATCCAGCTCGACGCGGTCGGTCTCCAGAACGACGGCGAAAGAGGTTGGTGCGCGGGTACTCCCCCGCAGCCCGGCGCTGCCCAGCACATACGCCTGCTGCAGTCGGGTCAGCGGGAATTCGCTTCGGCTCGCCGCCACGTGGTCTCGGATCGGCCGTTGACCGAGAACACAGATCGAGCTGAACTCACCGAGGGTCTGCCGGCCGAGCAGCTGGGCCACGTCTGCGCCGAGCACCCCTCGTCGGCGCAGCTGCGCGGCGACTTGGGTGGCGCGCAGGCTGTCGCCGCCGCGGGCGAAGAAGTTGTCATCACGCCGGGTGATCGGGGTGCCGAGCACCTCGGACCACACGTCGGCCACCTGCTGTTCGACCGCGCTCAACCCGCTGCCCGTCGGGTCGGTCGACACCGCTGCGAAGGTCTCGACTTCCAGTGCGGCGCAACGACGGTCGACCTTGCCGTTGTCGCTGAGGGGAAGTGCGGCCCGGCAGACGAAGGACTTGGGGATCATGTACTGCGGCAGCTGGGACGCGAGGTACCGGCGCAGCGCCGCCACTTCCGCATCGGTGAATTCGGCGCTGCAGACCAGCACGGCGCCCAGCGCGGTGTTGGTGTGAATCGGCACCACCGCGGCCGCCTCGATCTGCGGGTATCCGCGCAGCACGTGCTCGATCTCGCCGCATTCCACGCGGTGGCCGTTGATCTTGACCTGTGCGTCGATGCGGCCCAGGAATTGCAATGTGCCGTCGTGCCAATAGCAGCCGAGATCACCGGTGCGGTACCAGCGCTGTCCCGCCTCGTCGGCCACGAACCGCTCGGCGGTCATTTCGGGCGCATGGTGATAGCCGCGCGCGAGACCCGCCCCGCCGATCCACAATTCTCCTGCGACGTAGTCGGGTCTGTCGCCACCCGATTCGTCGACCACCCGGAATCTCTGATTGGACAACGGATATCCGTAAGGTACGGAAACCCAGTCGGGGTCGACGTCGGACACGACGAATTCGTTCGACCAGATCGAGGCCTCGGTCGCACCGCCCATCGCGACCAGGCGGGTATCCGGCGCCGCCCGGCGCAACCGGTCCGGCATGTCCAGCGGGATCCAGTCGCCGGACAACAACACCGTCCGCAAACCGGGCATCGCCGCGGCGCGGTCCCCCGCCGCGATCAGCAGCATGTCGAGTAGGGCGGGCACGGAATTCCACACGGTGACGCCGAATTCCGTCAGCATCGCGTTCCAGCGGAACGCGTCGCGGCGGGACTTCTCCGAGATGACCACGACGGCGCCGCCACAGCTGAGCGGGCCGAAGATGTCGTAGACACTGAGGTCGAAGTCCAGCGCCGACACCGCAAGCAGTGTGTCGGTGTCCCCGATCCTGTTGCGGCGGTTGACGTCGACGACGGTGTTCAGCGCCGACGCATGCGAGATCAGCACGCCTTTGGGTGCACCGGTGGAGCCCGATGTGTAGATGACGTAGGCCGTGTCGTCCGGGTGCACGGTAACCGGCTGCACCGGAGCGGAGCGGAGCATCGACTCGATGTCCTCGGACCGAATCAGCCCCGACATACCCGACAGCGAACGGATCCGGGAGAACCTTTCGGCGGGCTGCTCCACACCGACCGGTAGGTAGCTGCAGCCGGCCATCAACACTCCGAGCACGGCGACCACCTGGGCGGGGCCCTTGGGTAATTGAATGCCGATGACGTCCCCGGGCGCGTGCCGGACGGCCAGCGCCCCGGCGACCCGTCGCGCCTGTTCGTCGAGCGCACCGTAGGACATACAGGTGGACGAGCGGGCGATCGGATCGTCGTCTGTGTCGAATTCTTCTGCGGCCCAGCGCAATGCGACCCGGTCCGGATCCCGCTCGGCCTGTTGCCGGAAGGCGTCGTGGAGCAGGCCCGGTGGCCGCGGCGCGGCGGTGGCGTTGCGTCGTCGGCGGACCAGTCGGGACCGTTGCGGCAGATCGATGGTGACCCGCGCGGACCAGTCGCGGGTGCCGAGACTTCGGAGCAGGCCGACGTAAGCGTCGAACATGTCGTCGACGACATGGGGTGGGAAGCAGCCCGCGCGGTAGTCCCACGACACGATCAGGTCCCCGCCCAGCGCGCCGATCTGGTTGTCGATGATCACCTGTGGAGTCATCGAGGTCACTTCGCCCACGGATCCCAATGTCGCCATGTCGCTTTGGCGCAGCACGGTGGTGTCGGCGGCATAGGTGAACACGACGGGTGCCAGGCCGCTGTGGCCGGTTCCCGCCCGCAGTTGAGCCTCCAGCAGTGCGGTGGATTCGGCTGCGCGCAGTGCCGCGCGCAGGCCGTGCTGGGCGCCTCGCGCGGCGGCGGCGAATGCGGTCGGCCGATCCGGTCCCGTGCGATAGAGGTGGGTCTTGGTGAAATCGCCGACCACATCGGGGATGTCGGCGGGGCGGCCGAATGTCGTCACGTTGATCAGGAAGTCGTCGGTGGCGCTCCAGTGTCCCAGCACTGTTGCATAGGCGGCCAGGAACGCCGCGGCACGGGTCACGTCGTGCCGCACGCAGGCCCGGTCGAGGGCCGCGATCTCGTCGGCGGGCACCAGGTGTTGCCGGCGGCGGAAGGAGATTGCGCGTTCGTCGGCCCGGGGCAGCTGCGGCCCCTCCGGGAGCGGCTCGACGGCACCCGACAACGCCGGCGCCGATGTTGGCACACCGAAACCGAAAGGGACGAGCGGTAATTCGTCGCCGCGGTACAGGGCCGCCAGATCGCGCAACAGAATACCGATGCTGGTCAGGTCGGCGATGATGAGATCGACGGCGAAGTGCAGGATGCACCCGTCAGGCAGGCGGGTCAGTTCCACCCGCCAGGTGTCTCCGCGCTCGACGTCGAACTTGTGGCTGCGCAATCGGTCTCGGATCTCGGCCAGCTGCGTGGCATCGGTGAGTTCGTGTACCCGCAGTGGTGGGTGGATGATGTCGGGCGCGATGCGGCATCGGGAGGCATCGGGAAAGCTGCTGCGCAGCATCGGATGCCGGCGTGCCAGTGCGCTCAGTGCGGTGTCGAGCCGGCCCGGGTCGATGGTCGCGCCGCTGAGTTCGAAGTAGGTCTGGCAGCCGACCCCGCCGAGGGGCTGCTGCGCGCCGCGGCCGATCCAGTAGGCGCGTTGCAGCGCCGTGGTAGCGAGGGTGTCGGATGCGGCAGATCGCGGCGGGGGCAAGGTGGGGGCGGTGTCGTAGATCCGTTGCCAGCTGCCCAACTTCGGTTCGGCGTACAGGGCGGCGAAGTCCAGCTGCCGGGACCGGGTCGCCGCCCATTCGACAACCTGAGCGGTCATCATCGAGGTCAGCCCCAGCCCGATCAGATCGACATCGGCGCCAAGGGTCTGCACACCAAGCAATCCCGCCACAAACCCGGCCAATTCGGACACCGGACGTTCGGCTTCCGACGACACCGAAAGCTCTTGCACGATCTCGAATTCGCCGGCGTCAAGCATGTCCAGCGTCTTGCGGCGCCTGATCTTCCCCGACGTCGTCCTGGGCAAGACGCGGGAGTGCACCCAGATGATGCGCTCCGGCGCGGTCTGGTGCACCGCGAGAATCCTGCGTCGCAGCACCCGGCTGAAATCTGCGAGATCTGCTGCGGGAACGTCGGGTTCCGCCACCAGCCACCAGTGCTCGGAGCCTTCGGGCTGTACGGCGCAGGCGCCGCCGCTCGCGATGCCGCAACGCGCCTGTTCGGCGGTCGACTCGAGGTCGTTCGGGAAGTAGTTACCGCCACCGACGATGATCAGATCCCGGTAGCGTCCGCAGATGTACAGTTCGTCGCCGCTGCGGAATCCCGCGTCACCGGTGCGCAGGTATGGCCCGCGGCCGTCGGTGGTTGTGGCGCCGAACGTTTCCGCGGTTTGTCGCGGCCGGCGCCAGTAGCCGTCCGGCAGTCCGGTGCCACTCACCCAGACTTCGCCGACTGCGCCGTCGGGCAGGACGGCGCGGCGGTCGGGGTCGACGATGCGCACCTCCCAGCCCAATGTGCTGTTGCCGCAACTGATCAGGGTGTGGGTGCGCTGGTCCGGCGCGGGCGCGGTGACCTCGACCGCCCGGCCCCGGTTCAGTTGCTCGGCATCGAAATCGGCTTGTACCCATGGACGGCGGTGGTGTGTCCCGGATACGGCCAGACCGGCCTCGGCGAGTCCGTACTGGGGCGACAGCACGTCATCGCGCAGGCCCGCCGGGCGAAACTTGGCGGCGAAGTCACGCAACGTGGCGGCACGGACGGGCTCCGCACCGCTGATCGCCAACCGCAGGCAGGACAAGTCGAGGGACTCGATCGTCGTTTCGTCGAACGCGTCCAGGCACAGCCGGTATCCGAAATCCGGTGCGGCGATCCAGTTTCCGCGTACCTCGTGGACGGTCTGCAACCAGATGCGGGGGTTGCGCACGAATTCCACCGGCGGGATCAGCGTCGCGGTCCCACCGGTGGCCAGCGCCAACAGCGTGCCCCAGAAGATGCCGAGATCGTGGTACAGCGGTAGCCAGCTGACCGTGTGGATGTCCTCGGGGTGGTTCCACAGCAGCCGCGCGATGTCGAGCTGATGCAGCATCGACTCGTGGGTGTTGACGATCCCCTTCGGCTCTCCGGTGGACCCGGACGAGTACTGCAGGAACGCGACCCGTCCGGGTCCGTCGGGCGCGCGCCTCTTGGCGTCGACGGCGGAGTCCGGAGTCCGCAGCGCCAGCCCGTCCAGCAGCGGATCGCCGGTCAGCACATCGACGAGTTCGGCGCTGGTGTAGACGGCCGAGGGCGCGCAGTCACGCAGAATGTGCCGGGCGCG
This sequence comes from Mycobacterium sp. NGS22, assembly GCF_059813095.1. NCBI lineage: Bacteria > Bacillati > Actinomycetota > Actinomycetes > Mycobacteriales > Mycobacteriaceae > Mycobacterium > Mycobacterium sp. NGS22. Next base: position 8,998 of record NZ_JCALDY010000020.1, on the reverse strand, counting down.
CTGCAGAAACCGTTCGGGCGCGTCGACCGTCGGCAGATACAGCGGCACCGGTACCAGCCCGGCGTCCATTGCGGCCAGAAACCCGGCCACGTAGTCGGCGTCACCGGCTTGGGCCATCACCACCCGTGACCCGGCCGGAAGATCGGCGAATGCACCGTCGCGGATCCGCCGGACACGGTCCCACAGCCGCCGGTATGTCCAGACGTCGCGTCCGGTCGCGTCGACCATCCGAAGCGCGACCGCATCGGGCCGTCGCGCCGCAATGTCGGCCATCACCTCGTTCGCGCGTCGGGCCACCCCGGGGGCGCTGGACATCGGTCCGGAGGGGTCGACCGCGGTTGCCGACTGCGGGGGTCCCGTCGCCGCGAACGCCACTGTTGCACTCCTCTGGTCAGCCTCGAAGACAGACGAGCCGGCCGATTTCGGACACGTTCAGCCCTACCACACGACACCCCGCGACGCGCCTCGCGAGAGTTGACAAGCGGTAACCCTGGGTGCAAATTACTACATGCAAATCATGCGCAGGACGGGTTTCTGGGTGGCGCTGGCGACAAGTTCGAAGTTGGGCCCCACCCGGGGTGCGCTACTTCGTTGTCAGACTCGGCTCGAGCACCCCGAACACGCAGACTCGCAGTCCCGCTCTTGCCGTCCTGAGTACCCGAGGAGATCTGCCTCATGTCGTTTGTGACCGCAACAACGGAGTTGCTGCACGGCGCAACTCAGCACCTGGCAGGTCTCGGGTCGGCCCTGTCCGATGCCGCCGCGAGCGTGTCGGGTCCGACCACCGGGATCGCCGCGGCCGCCGAGGACGAGATTTCGGTGGCGATCTCTTCCTTGTTCGGCAGCTTCGGCCGGGAGTTCCAGGCCGTCAGCGTTACGGCGCAAGCCTTCCACAGCGAGTTCGTCAGGTTGCTCGGCGCGAGCGCCGGCAGCTACGCCGCGGCCGAGGCCGCCAACGCCGCGGCCGTCGCCGGCATCGACCCGCTCGCGCCGTGGCGACAGACGTTCACCACCACTGCTCGAAATGCCTTGACACTGGTCGACGCATCCCGGGAGAGCCTGAGCACCTTCGCCGGCGGTGCCGCGACTGGGTTGCGGCAGCTGACGACCAACCCCGCGGCGTTCTTCGGCAACCTGACGACCGCGGCCCAATCGGTCTTCTTGGTCGGCTCACCCCAGGACGTCGCGGAGGCGGTCATCCGCCACACCCTCGGCGGCGTCACGACCGCTACCAACGGGACCGTCATACCCCCGGAAATCGTCCCGGTCGACGATGCGCACGTCCAGGTGTACACCGGGCTGCTCGGCGACGGCTACATCCCGTCGGGTCCGGACGGTCTGTTGCTCTCGACCGTGCTCAATTTCGCCTCGTCCCCGTTCAGCGGTGTGCTGCTCGGTGCGGTCAGCCCGTTCGTCAGCCCGGGTGTGGCGTTGTGGAACAGCGCGGGCAGCATCTTCGCCGACCTCACCAACGGCAACGCGACCGCCGCCCTCGGCCACTTGATCGACACACCCGCCGGCGTCGTCAACGCCTTCTTCAACGGCGCCACCCTCAACCTCGACCCGCTGGCGCCGATCTTCAACCCGTTCGTCGAAAGCGGCTCCGCCGGTGCCGAAAAGCTCAGCGGCCTCAGCGTCGCCTTCGGCGGATTGTTCAGCCCCGGTCAGGTGGTCGACGGTCCCGGCGGACCGCTGTATCACGGGACCGGCGGCTCAGCGTTCAACGCTCTGGGACTGGATTTGGACTTCTTCCCGCCCGACGACTTCGCCGGCGGCAGAATCGAGATCCCCGCCATCGGCATCGGTCCGATCGGTGCCGCCGCGGGGTTCCTCGACCTCCTCGGACACGCCCTGGGCGGTAGCCTCCGGTAGGCGCGACGAAACGTTCACGGAAGGCGGCGCGATGAGTAAGACCGCTCCCGGCCTGGGCGACATCCAAGAGACACTGCTGATTCCGCTGTACGCGCGAGCGTGCGACGCGGCGTCGCGTCGTCCGGTGCTCGGTGACCAGCGGGCGCGCGAACTCGTCGCCGCGATCGACTACGACTTCAGCGGATTCGGCGGATCGTCGCTGTCCGGATCGGTGTATCGATCCTCGATCTTCGACGGTTGGGTGGCCCAATTCCTGCGCGAGCACCCGGCGGGCACCGTGGTCGAACTGGGCACCGGGCTGAACACCAGGTTCGACCGCCTCGACAACGGCAGCGTCCACTGGTTCGACATCGACCTTCCCGACAGCATCGCGTTGCGCCGCAGATTTTTTCGCGACAGCGACCGCTACCGGATGCTGGCCGGTTCGGTGCTCGACAGCGACTGGTTCGACACGGTCGCCGCCGCTGCGGGACCCTACCTGTTCCTGAGCGAAGCCGTGTTGATCTACCTCGACGGCGACGAGGTGCGTCGCGCTGTTGCCGAACTGTCCCAACGGTTTCCGGGCGCGCAGTTGGCTTTCGACACCGCGGGCGAACGCATGGTCGGCAACCAGGACCGCAACAAGTCGCTGGCGCAGGTGAAGGCGCGGCTGCAATGGGTCTGTGACGACCCCGGCGGCATCGAGGGTCTCGAACTGCTCGACACGCGAACACTGGCCAAACCCCAGCCCGCCGTCGCCCAAACCTGGCCCCCGCTACGGCGTTACGGGATGCCGGTCCTGGCCCGGCTGATCCCTGCGATGGTCGACACTTATAAGTTCAACCTGTTCCGGCTCTCACCGCGTTAGTTGCCAACCGCGGGCGCGCAATCGTTGCGCCCAGAACCGGGCATAGGTGCCGCCGGCGGACAGCAACTCCTCGTGGCGGCCGCGCGCGGTGATGCGGCCGTCTTCGAGGACCAGGATCTGGTCGGCGTCCATCACCGTCGAAAGTCGATGTGCGACAACGACAATTGTCCGCTCCCGAGCCAATTCCCGGATCGCCGCCGCGACCGCGGCTTCGTTGACCGCGTCGAGCGCGGCAGTGGCCTCGTCCAGCAGCACGATGGGCGCGCTCTTCAGCAGCGCACGCGCCAGGGCCGCCCGCTGCCGCTCCCCGCCCGACAGTGCCGATCCCGCCTCGCCGACGCGCGCCTCCCAGCCACCGGGCAACCGCAGGATCACCTCGTCCAGGCGCGCGATCGCGGCCACGCGATCCAACTCGGCCGCGCTGGCTTCTGGATCGGCCATCCGCAGGTTCTCGGCGATGGTGGCGTCGAACAGGTAGGCGTCTTCGAAGACGTGTGCGGTCAGGTGGGCGACCGTACCGGTGCCCAGTTCACGCACGTCGCGGCCGCCGATCGAAATGCTGCCGTCGTCGACGTCGAAGAAGCGGCCGATCAACCGCAGCAGCGTGGTCTTTCCGGCCCCGGACGGCCCGACGATCGCGGTGAGGCTGCCCGCGGGAATGCGGGCGTTCACACCACGAATCACCTCGACACCGTCGTAGCCGAAACGGACGTCCCGCAATTCGATGCCGGTGCCGGCAGGTGCCGCACCTTGCTCGGGTTCGGGCAGCGGCCGCACCGCCAGCAAGTCGCGCACCCGGACGATCGCGTCGGCGGTGACCTGGACATGGCCGGCAAGGTCGCCAAGCTGAGACAACGGGTCGATCATCCGCAGCGTGACGATCAGCAGACCGATCATGGTGGGCAGGGCGACGTCGCCGCGCAGCGTCAGAACGACGGTCAGCGCCACCACCGCGGTGACGACCAGTTGCATGGTGCCGAAGCACCCGATCAGACCCCACGCTCCGCGGATCGTGAGCCGGGATTGCGAGCGTTGTTGCCGGACAAGGGAATCCTCGATCGTGCCGAGTTCGCGGTGGCTCAACACGCCGTAGGCGCGCAGCGTGGGTTGCAGCCGGGCGTATTCGACGATCCGGGACGCGGTGACGCCGATGTCGTGCTCGTACTGGTCGTCGTTGCGGTGCACGACCGACATGAACATCCGCAACGACAGCACACACAGCACCGCGCCGAGCGTCAATGCCAACCCGATCCGCCAGTCGCTCAGGTAACTACCGAGGATCAGCGTGACCGGCGCACTCACGCCGACGACCAGGTACCGCAGCAGGTGTGCCGGGAAATCGGCGAGATCCGTCGCATCCTTGGCGACCAGACGCCCGATGGGCCCGGTCCGGTCGGCACCGAACCAGCCGATCGGCAACGCGGCCAGATGGTTTCCGATCCGATCGTGGAAATTGGTCAGCACGTCGGTGCCGACGCGATAGCCCAGCGAAGTGCTCCAGGCCAGCAACCCGTGATGGGCGACCACGGTCACGCAGATGGCCGCGATCCAGAACCACAGATCGCCCCCGCGCACCGGTCGTTCGAAGAGGACGCCGAGCAACGGAACCACGAACAGGAAACCCAGACCTTGCAGCACTCCCTGCACGGCTTGCACGACGAGCATGGTGCGCAGCTGCCGGCGGCCGCGGTCATCGAGCAGGTCGAACAGGTAACGGATGATCGTGCTCATCGCCGCGCCTCCAACTGCTCGGCGACACCACGTTCTGCCTCGCGTTCCCGTCTCCACAGTTGTGCATAGATTCCGTTGTGCCCCAACAATTCCGGGTGGCTGCCGGTTTCGGCAATGCGGCCGCCGTCGAGGACGACGATGGTGTCGGCGCCTCGGACGGTGCTGAGCCGGTGCGCGATCACCAGCACCGTCCGGTCCGCGGCGACCGCGCTCAGCGCGTCTTGGATCCGGGCCTCGTTTTCCGGGTCGGCGCTGGCGGTGGCTTCGTCGAGGACCAGGATCGGGCGGTCGGCCAGGATCGCGCGGGCGATACAGACGCGCTGCCGTTCACCACCCGAGAGCGCAGCGTCCTCGCCGACCACCGAATCGAATCCGCGCGGCAACATCTCGATCCTGGACAAGATCTGCGCCCGGCGGGCGGCCTCCCGCACGGCTTGATCGTCGGCGTCGGGACGGCCCAACCGGATATTGTCGCGAATACTCATGGCCGACAACAGGTGCGAGTCCTGAAAGACAAACGCGACGTGCCGATACAACGTCGCCGGGTCGATCCGGCGCAGGTCGACCCCGTACAGCTCGACCGCCCCGTCGCACGGATCGTCGAACCGCGGCAACAGCTTGGCCAGGGTGGACTTTCCGGAACCGGACGGACCCACCAGCGCGGTGATCGTGCCCCGCTCGAGACAGAGATCGATCCCGCTCAAGGCGACCGTGTCGCCGTAGGTGACGCGCACCCCGCGCAGCCGCACCACCGGGCCCGGTGTCGCGGGATCGAGTTCGGCCGGGCGGTGCGGCACCGGAAGTTCCGCAGTCCCAAGCATTTCCCGGATCTCGCGGGACACCTGCAACCCGGTGACCAACGGGTGTATCGACATCAGCAACGTCATCCAGTTCGACGTGATGACGGTGCCGAACACGGCGAATGCGATGAAGTTCTGCAGTGGGAGGTCGCCGTTGGCGGTCAAGATCCCGCCGGTCGTCGCGACCGCGAGCAGGATGCTGGGCGGCGACAGCAGGATTTCCGCCGTGACGCTGGCCACGCTGGTGGACTTGGCCCAGTCGAGGAAGAAGTGCGCGAACGCGCGGGACACTTCCCGGAACCGGCGACTTGTCGCGCCCGGCGTGCCGAAGGCTTTCACCACACCGATGCCGTTCACGAACTCCACGGCCGCGCTGTTGAGCCGCCTCAACCAGTCCATGTACTCCGGATACTTGGTTCCCGCACTGGCCGCCGCGCGCTGATACGCCGCCAGCCCGGCGCACACCGGCAGCAGCGTTACCAGCGCCATCCGCCAGTCCAGGACGAACAGGTACCCGAAGGCCACCACGGGCGGCACCGCCGCCGCACTGACTTCCACGATCGAATGAGCTACGAGCCGATGCAGGGCCGCGACATCGTCCTCGACGGCCTTCTTGACGATCCCGGAGTTGCGCTCGCCGAACCAGCCGAGCGGCACCCGACTCAACTTGGCCAGCAACTCCCGACGGATCCGGAACGACACCCGGATGTCGGCCAGATGTGTCATCACCCCGGCGGCCAGGACACCCAATTGCTTTGCCGCCAGCGCGATGACCGCCACCACGACGATCGGCCAGACGTCGGTGTTACCCGCGAGGAGGCGCCGGCTCACCTCTACGACGACGAACAGTGGTGCCATGCCGGCCAGTGCGCTGATCGCCGCCAGTAGCGCGCACGCGACCAGTGTCGGCCGAGCCGACCGCAGGATCGCCGGGGGGCGCCCGGGTCCCGCTGGACTGTCTCGTCGCACGCTTTTCCTCCGTCGCAACGCTCGTGCTGCCGACCCGCGCAATACTGCTACGCCGAACACCAGCGCCGAGCGGCGGCCAACTACATGCAAATTATTCGCAGGATTGTGGCAAATTGCCCGCCTAGCTCTCCCGCCAGGTTTATGGTCGGGGGAACAGGTGCTCTGCAGGGGTGACTTTGATTCTGCGAAGTGCGATCCGCCGGCCGACTCAAGTGCGACAATGTCGCCTGTACGGCGATGATGATGCAGGAAGCCGGTGCGAATCCGGCGCGGTCCCGCCACTGTCATCGGGGAGCGACCCTCACAAGCCACGGCCATTGGCTGGAAGGCGAGGCGAGCGGTGATCCGAGAGCCAGGACACTCACGTCATCGCATCCTGCTAACCCGGGGCGGAGCACCCCGGAGAGAGCTGGTGCCTCATGATGCGGCACGCCTGCGGTCGGTCCAGCGCTCGGCCTAGCCGCCGATGACGGTCTGGATGGGTTCCCCGCCGGAACTGCACTCGACATTGCTGTCGAGCGGTCCGGGGCCGGGTCCACTCTTGGCTGCGGCCGCGGCGTGGAGCACGCTGAGCACCGAGTACGCCCAAGTCGCCGACGAGTTGACCGCGCTGTTGAGCGGGGTGCGCGGCGGCGCCTGGGAGGGCCAGAGCGCCGAGTCGTATGTGTCCGCCCACGCGCCCTACCTGGCCTGGCTGGTGCAGGCCGGCGCGGACAGCGCCGCGACCGCCGCCCGGCACGAGGCCGCGGCCACCGCCTACACCGCGGCCCTGGCCGCCATGCCTACGCTGGGCGAGTTGGCAGCCAACCATGCCGTCCACGGCGTATTGGTGGCGACGAACTTCTTCGGGATCAACACCATCCCGATCACGCTGAACGAGGCCGACTACGCGCGAATGTGGATTCAGGCCGCCACCACCATGAGCGCCTATGAAGGGGTCTCGGCTGCGGCGGTGGCCGCGTCGCCGGACGCGACCGCGGCACCACAGATCGTCAAAGCAGAACCGGCCGCAGCAGCCGGAGATCCCTTTTCGACGATCACCGATTTCCTTGCCGCCGTGGAGCGGGTCTTCAACACCGTCGGCGGCGACAGTGGCGACCTGGTCTCGTATATCTTCAGCGTCCCCCCGGGCACCGATCCGATGACGTGGTTCGTCACCAAGATCGCCGACCTGTCGTCGCCGGTGAGCGGCTATCCCGCGCTGATGCAGGGACTGCTCAATGCGGCCGGGGACAACCCGTTGTTGCTGCTCGCGGCCTACGCCTTCGGTGGTGTGGCGATCGGCTACGACCTGTCCATCCAGGTCATCCAGTTTCTGGTCACCTTTCCACTGCTGGCGGCCGGACTGAGCCCGCTGCTGGTCGGCCCCGCCCTCCTCGGCACCGGTGGCGCGCTGGGTATCGCCGAGGTAGCCCTGCATGTGCACGCGGGTATGGAATCAGTCCCGGGTCCCACCGACGTGCTTGCCGCGAACCCCGCCACCATGCCGGGTCCGGTTGCGACGGTAGCCGTTTCGAGCCCGGCCGTACCGGCACAGGTTGTCGCGCCGGCAGCCCCGGTGCCGGCTGCGGCTCCGATCGCATCGAGCGTTGCGGGCGCATCGCCACCGCCGGGCGCGGGTCCCGGGCAGTTTCCCTATCTCAGCGGCACGGGCAGAATGGATTCCGCGGCCGGCACCCGAACTGTCGTCAAGAAGAGGGCTTCGCGGCCGGACGTCGCGGCGGCCCCGGCCGCGGCAGCGGCTTCCGCAGCGGACAAAGCGCGGGAACGCCGTAAGCGGCGCGCCAAGGTCGACGTAAAGGGTCGCGGCTACGAATACATGGACCTCGAGCCCGTTTCCGACCCCGACGCCGCCGTCAGCTCCGATCGCGGCGCAGGTCCGCTGGGGTTCGCGGGAGCCACCCGGCGGACGGCCGGTGGTGAAGCCGCGGGGCTGGCCACGCTCACCGGTGACGCGTTCGGTGGCGGTGCGCGCGAGCCACTGATGCCCAGCACCTGGGCGCCGGACGAGTCGGGGTGCGCCGAGAAACAGGAGGGCATGTGTCAGCGCTGACCGTCGAACCCGACCTCTTGCGTTCGGCTGCAATGAATCTGGCGAGGATCCAGTCGTCGCTGGCGGAGGTGCAGGCGGCCACCGCCAGTCCCACCACCGGATTAATTGCCGCCGCCGCCGACGAGGTGTCGACCCGGGTCGCGGCACTGTTCGCCGAGTTCGGACAGGACTATCAGGCGCTCAGCGCTGAGATCGCCAGGGTGCACCAACTGTTCGTTCGAACCTTGAGCACGGCGGCCGGCTCCTACCTGGCCGCCGACGCATGGAACGCATCGGCGCTCAACGGCGTTGCGCCGGAAGCGGTTTCGGCACTCGCAGGCGTGAACACCCTGATCATGGGCGGCACCGGCAACCCGGTTCCGAATCCCGCTTACGTGATGAACATCTACCACACCTACATCGCGCCCATCGCTCCTGCCGCCATCCCGACGGGTTTGACCACCCCGGAGCAGGGATGGCCCCTAACCGGGCTGAGCAGCCTCACCTTCGACACGTCGATCGCGCGCGGCGTCGAGATATTGCGGCAGGCCATCGCCGCTCAACCGCCGGGCACCCAGACCATCGTGTTCGGCTTTTCCCAAAGCGCCACCGTCGTGACCAATTACCTCAACGGCATCGCCGACGGTTCCATACCGGCACCCAACCCGGCCGATCTGAGGTTCGTCCTGGCCGGCAACCCGAACAATCCCAACGGTGGTCTCTACGAGCGCTTCACCGGGCTGTACA